>CAZYXQ010000264.1:0-1502 GCA_964651235.1 uncultured Gammaproteobacteria bacterium | reverse complement strand
AGTTACGGAAGTCACGATTGAAGACACCGGCTCAGGTTCTTTTTCAAATATCACGGATCTTGACGTGAAATCATAGGCTTGATTTTCTTGACTATAAAATAACTTTATATAAATAGTTTTCAAGCCAAAAGCAACATTTCCATCATATCCTGTTATGTCCCATTGGAAATAATTCCAATTATCCCGACATTCACCTGTACCTATATCCAAGTAATTAGATTGCCCTGTGTTATTAAATAAAATCTGGCTACCGCCATAAGTCGTCCCGAAGCATATCCAGTCATCACCTAATTGCCTTTGAGCCTTTATAGTCACTGTTTTCGAGGTCGTCTTACCATCGCCTACAATCACTATCTTGTAGGTATTCGGGTTGATATAAGCTTTACTTTCTAACGCATTTGCAAAAAGAGCCACCAAGAAAATGGCGACTCCAATAAAAACATACTTGATTGTTCTCTTCATATTCATATACCCACCTTGACTAGACTATAGCATTTTCGTATGCTTTAAGCAACTAATTAATATGAAATTATATGAATAAACAACCTCTTATAAAAAGTGAATGGACTGTTAACAGGGATAAATGGGAAATATTGTAGGTAATTAATAGAAAATACTGTACTAGAGAAGACCCAAATATTTTAATCTATTCTCAAGATTGTCCGCGTTCTCAATTATATATTGACGATGTGTTACACTGGTTAGCTGAATCGAAAAAAATCATCAGATGGAGCTGCTCCGGCCTTTGGAAATATGGTTATGACCCAATTGAGATCGAAATATTAGATGTTGATGAATTCAAGAAATTATATACAGAGTACAAAGAAAAATATATCAATATCAGCAGACAAACAACAACTGCAGCATCTGGTTTTGACACCGTTCTAATACTTAATAAGCGTTCCGGTGTATTACAATGGTTTGATAAAGATCAAAAATTACTCGGAGATTGTCCAATTAGTTCAGAAAGGAGTCTTGAAGTCCTTAATTCTCTGTGGGGACAACAAAACAAAATCTCGGTTAAAGATGGCGTCGCCAAGATTTGGCCTTCAAAAGCAATTAAAATCTCAGGTGTTGCAGCCCAACTTTCTCGAAGTGAAAAAGAAATAGTTACCTCGATTGATCAGCTCAATAGGCAATTCTCGAATAAAGAAGCCCCCATATTTGTACAGCGTAATCAAAAGATGGTTTTTGTAACAGCTAGAGACCTACTGTAAACTGCAAGTCCAATGAAATAAACAGTAAATTTCCTCTTTTGACAGTAAAATAGGCGTAAACTGAATGACTTTAACAGGTCGTTTTTTTTGTGTTTCGAGATGGCGCATGTTTATTAGATGATAAAAAGAAAATGAATATTAAGTGAAAGGAAAAATATGAAGAAAGCAGAAGAAAATCATCTTAATCGGTTAACTGATTTCAGCTGTGCCTGTTCTTTGTTTGCTCTTGGATTCAAACTTGAGTTTCTGGACAAAACCCATTCGGATGGCAGATTTGATTTTGTA
>CAZYXQ010000263.1:0-1506 GCA_964651235.1 uncultured Gammaproteobacteria bacterium | reverse complement strand
AAACATCCGTTCAAACTCAATACTTTTACTCCATTGGTGATTTATTTCAATACCATGATATTCTACATTACCCTCACTAGCACTTTTTTCATTTGATGCGATAAAAAAGGAATAATCATATATATAGGCACTCAATAATCCAAGAAATGCGTAGATTGCTGATATGGGAATGTGACCGTTATATACGAGACCTGTCTGGTTAAGTGAATTTAGTTTCTCATCCATGCTTCGTCTTACTACCATGGTAGGAACATCAAGTACGGGTATTAACTCACGTATCAGATCATATGAATGATTAGTCTCAAATACAATTCCCGCAAACTGCTTCTTTGCTTTCTTAAGAAGCTCTACGGAAACAATCGAATCTTTCCCGCCGGCAATACCAACAAGTGATCTATTCTTTCGCTTATGGAGCTGGGCACCAGTTTCGACATGTTCATCATACGGAAACTGTATCAAGCCCCGAAAATCAATTTCATTGGTATAAAAAAATTCCCCAAGACCTTTTGTGTATATCGTATTCCAAAATTCAGATTGTTTTTTGGTTAAAGGTTTTGTTTCAATACGAATTTCTGGTGGACAATACATTTTGTAGTAAGAAATTCCAAGCACAATATGAAGCGAATGAAGAATGGTATTGAGCAAATCATTGTTAAGAGATTCTTCAATCGGAGAAGGAAGTGAAATTGAGGTAGAAAGAGAGAGAGTCCGTCCCGCATCATACCTAAATTCATAGACAAACAGGACTGATTTCCTGTTTTTTTCAAGAGTGAATGATTTGAATACAAAACTATGTGGGCTTGAAATCATATAGCAATTATAGCTTTCTTACTTCATGAACGCAATCATAAGCCCTATGACGGAGAATATCACCGAAAGAAGCCATAATCTCATAACCACCTTCGGTTCTTCCCATCCACGATGTTGAAGCCACAGATGAAGAGGTGCCACCTTAAAATATTTTTTTCTTCTGAATCTCTTACTGAGAAGTTGAATAAGGGAAGTAAGTATTTCCAGTACAAATACTCCACCGATGATGGGAAGCGAAAATGCCTTCCCTAAAATCAATCCAATAACGGCAAACATTGCCCCAAATGAAAGTGCTCCGGTATCGCCAAGCATAATACGTGCCGGAAAAATATTGAAATACAAAAAGGCTAGTAATCCGCCCATCCATACTCCAATAAACATCGATGTTGGTACATCGATTATCGACCTCGCAATAACCCAGAATCCGGCTAGTGCGATCATTAAAATACCGGTTGCCAACCCATCAAGACCATCCGTGATATTAACCGCATTCGAAAACGCCACGATGACAAAAGTTGCAAATGGTACATACCACCAACCCATTTCATATACACCAAGAAACGGAATATTGATGATGTCAATTTTAAGATCGTTAAATAACCAAAAGGATATTATTGCAGCAAGAAGTATTTCAAGAATGAATTTATGCCGCATCCTTAAACCGAAAAACTGTACTTTTTGCCAAAGAAAAATTTT
>CAZYXQ010000262.1:0-1507 GCA_964651235.1 uncultured Gammaproteobacteria bacterium | reverse complement strand
CAATAAAGTCATTTGCAATTGAATTAAGGGCTGTAAATTTCTTGAAGAAATGGGTTTTGATGTTCCAACTTACTCAGCGCTTGCAAAGTTTGTAAAACGATTAACGCAAGCACAATTAGAATTGTTGCTTTCAGCAACAATTCATTTCCAGAAAACTGTTGTTGCGGCTGTTGATGGAATGTATTTCTCACAAGTCAATCCTTCATATGCATACTTGCAGAGAGTTAAGCGTGGTTTGCCTCGTAAAAACACGCAATCTGTCGGCGTGTATGATACTCGTCGCAAGAAATGGTTGGCTGTGAAAACTCGTCGTGATAAGATTGGCGAGTACAAACTCGCCCAAGAAGCTTTAGCAAAACTCACCATCATCATTGCAGTAATGGTGGCTGACAAAGGTTTTGATGTAAACCTTTTTTACAAACAACTCAAACGCATTGGCATTCGAGGAATTATTCCAGTCAAAAAAGGAACTCACAAAGGATTTTATAGAAACTTTATGCGCAAATTTTATCGAACCAGAACATACCACAGGCGTAGCCTGATTGAGTCGGCAATCAGCCGACTCAAACGCCTATACGGAGGACACCTCTTTTCAAGAGGAGCTTATCAGCAACGAAAAGAAGTGCTACTACGCATGATAGCAGACAACCTCAACTTTTTAACTCAACAATTTTGTCTCACAAACCAACGACTTTCAACTGAGCCAATACAAAAAAAACATTTATATTAAGCAACTACCTCATAAAAATGGGATTAAATGGAAAAAAAACACTATTTTTTATTAGCGATAGCTCTAGTTTTAGTTTTCAGCTTAACCGTAAATGCGGAAATAGTAACAAAATCTGGAACAATTAGCGCAAATGAAACATGGTTTGACGGAAACACTTACTATATTTCAGCAAATCTCACTATTAGCGGGGCTGATGTTAACCTAACAATCGAGCCAGGGGCTATAATAAAATATGCCGCAGGGGTATCAATTAGTGTAACTAATAATGCAAAAATCATCGCTAATGGGACTCCTGATAAAAACATTGTCTTCACTTCCTGTAAGGATAATAATTTTGGAGAAGATGCCAGCGCGCAAGGGGGCTGCACTGGTTCACTAGCTTACCAATATTATGTAACTGCAGTGGATATTAGTTCTACCGCAAATATGGATTATAATGATAGTTTCAGTTATTCAAAATTTTTCTTTGGAAGAACCGCAATAGACTCGGACAGGAATTTAGGTTCAATACACGATTGTAACTTCAGTTATTTTACTAGAAATGGGACGACAGAGTATGTTATTCAATACTATCCTGCTGATTCAAACATTTCAATCCACAATAATTATTTCCTAATCGACGGGGCAGGGACCACCGCAGGATATGCCGCAATTTATTTTGCCTCAAATTTTTATGGAGAAATAAGGAATAATTATTTTGAAGGAAACAACAGGGCATATGGAATATACCAATATGGGCCACAATTATGTTCAGGCTCTGAGATGCGACAAAGCCGG
>CAZYXQ010000261.1:0-1513 GCA_964651235.1 uncultured Gammaproteobacteria bacterium | reverse complement strand
GTTTCTCGGGCAGTAGGTGAAGCACAGGCCGCAGTGGGGGTCGTACATCACCAGGAATTGATAGAAAATTTTGATTATAGACTCTTTGAGTGCTATAAGAGGATTATTGACAAAAAAAGGATAGGGGTTATGCAACCGGGAGGAGGGAGTAGAGATACAAGCGGTGGTGGATTAATCAATTTAGAATATACATTAATCTATGAACCAAAATAGGATTAATTTCTATCTTTTATCAAACGCCATCTTTCACTAACGTCTTTAACAAAAAAATCTGGTTGGCCATTCAGTTTCTGCACATAGATGTATTTTCCTGATTTTGTTTTGGGTTTGGACGCAACAGATCTTAAGTTATAGGAATAACAGTTATCGAAACTACCATGTTCTTCTATGTATTTTCTTTTTTCAGAAGGAGATGATGGTGAGCCTAGTTCACCTCTATTGACATAATCTCCCTGGGGTGGGGGGAATGATTTTACATCTAATGTTAAGAGAGGAGAATAGAATCCCTTTTTCATCAAAGCTCTACTTGCAGGTTCGTCATCAGACACACGTTCAGCTAGACTTGCCTTGACATGAACACCCCCAAAAATAACATCACCTTCTGGGCCAATTCCTTCCAATGCAATATCAAGCTTAGCGTCTCCTACTTCGTGCACGCAATGCATACTCTCAAGTGCTTTTCTTTTTTCCACTCGACTAATTAAAGCCCTCATTCGTATACCTTCTGATAAAAACATTGGGTTGTAATACATTGGGAAGAAAAATTCTAATGCTTCACCACCACTTCTCACCCAACTCTGGGCTTGATTTATACCTAAATCTTGAGCTATAAAATGCCTGTATATAATATGATGCCAGACATCACTGGGATTGGATTCTGGACATAATTTAATTGCATAGAGAAAGGTTCCGGCTATCGCATCTCGTTTCTTCTTACATCTTTTTAATTGATCAGAAAAATGAGTTATTATCGCTTTATATTGTTGATCTGATATATTTTCCAATTCTACTTTAAAACCATTGATATTCAACAGCATTAGTCTATATAAAAAAATATTATGGCTTATACATGGTTAACTAATACTGAATACAATGTTAATAAATATTTAATATTTCATTTCACGAGCACAATTGAACTGTGGCAAGTTTAGACATCGGGGAGTCCCATCGTTGTCGTACTATCTGCCATTAAATGAACCATGTATCCAAGGAAAAAGCATGAAATGAGGTAGGAATATGAAAATAAGTAGTAAAAAGGATTAGAATGTGAGAATACATAAATAAGACCCGTTAAAAAACCAAATAAAGCAGTGCTGAAGAAAGCTATCTCACTGTATGTGAGGACTTTCTTGCTATGGAAAAAGCTCCTATGTGTGTAATCATATGCAGGTTCTACGAGATCTGGCAAGGCAGATCCAATACCTGTACCAATAAAACCAAAAACCATGGTACCAAGGGGAATTGATGTGATCGCCCAAAAAATAACGGAGTAAATGGCAAAGACTCCTTCACC
>CAZYXQ010000260.1:0-1522 GCA_964651235.1 uncultured Gammaproteobacteria bacterium | reverse complement strand
GAGGGAGACCGTATGTCTCAATACGTGACTTCCAGATACAAATGGAACAATTTTTTTCAACGATTCAATACTTATTGGTGGAGGTTTTAGCATGAAATACATCATCTGCTTTGTCTGTATTATATTCAAGGTGATTTGTTCATCAGGACAATGTGATTTGCGCTGGCTCTCTTTTGCCGGGATAAGTTCTGATTATCTTAGTGTTGAGCATATGTTTAATGACTCCTCTTGTTTAATGCTGACAAATGAATATAAGATAATTAACAATAAAACTAAGTACAGTTATTATCCAAAAGCGATATCGGATCTATGCCTTCGGAAAATTAACACATCTTCTCTGGTTTATGAGGAAATGATATTCAAACGCGACGAGTATGAAAACGCCGAGGCGATTTGTGTCGCCAACGACGGCATTTATCTTGTAAGCAAAGTAGAATCTTATGATAACATTAAGTGGAACCATTTTATTGGCATTCGTGTGCTGGATAAAGCGGCAAAGAATGTGGTTTTTGATACTGTAATTCCGATGCGGGTAGTTGGTTTTTTGAATAGTGTTATCAGCCTGCCAGAAAAGGGCATCGGATTGTTTTTCCTTACCAATGCAGGAACCTGGAAAGCAAAAAGCAACCTGATTTTTCTTCGTTTCATACCTGATGAACCGAACATATTGGTTAAGAAGCTTCTGGATGAATATGATTTTTCGGATGTGGATGTCAATAGCTGGAGTTCAGATGATTCCATCTCACTTACCATCAAGGGGCTTTCAGATATGGGGGCGATTTGTAAGGAAGTTGTCATGAATATGGATGGTAATATTTTACACACCAGAGACTTGGGACAAGTCGTGCCCGATTATAAAACCTGTAATAATGCTTATATTGGTTTCGAGCCCGTTTTCACGCAAAAGGTCGACCGCTATTTCGATAACGGAACGTTTATCAATCACACTGAGAATATTTACAAGGTCGTTTGTGTCGTTAGCGATAGTTCATTAAATGTATTGAAAAGATCTGTTTTGATAAATGATACGAGTGCTGAGATTACCAACCTGGGATTCATCAGGACTGACGATGATTATATAGTGAGTTGTTTTATGAAGGGCTTCAACGATGGTTCCCGTTTTCTGTTGTGGAGGCTCGACGGATCCGGGAATGTAATATGGGAGAGGAAGATGGATTGTTCAGACAAAAGAGTCGGGGACCCGAATTTGTTAATATCGGGGGCATCCTGTACCCTTATTGCACAATTTCAAAAGTTTGAGAACTCAGTGGTTTTGGATGAGGGCTTCATCATTCAACGTATCGGTTTAAATGGCGAGTTGCTAAGGGAATAAGCAGTCTAGCTATAATGTCCGAATTACTATCGGCCATTTTCATTAAGGAGATGTAACGAAAAAAAAGTACAAATACACAATACTACAAAAAATATATATGAAAGTCGTGATAGTGTTTATATTCTGGATAGCCTTCCCCCTCCTCACCTCCGCCCAGTCCTGGATCTTCACCTACGACAATGCAGGAAA
>CAZYXQ010000259.1:0-1528 GCA_964651235.1 uncultured Gammaproteobacteria bacterium | reverse complement strand
TCTTGAGAATACATCTGATGAACAAATAATATTTTGGGAAGACCAAAAAATTAGATCTACAACAAAATATTTCAAATTTTTTAAAGAAAAAAATCTCGTTAAAGAATATGAAGCTTTAAATAAAAGGAATTTTTTGTCTTGGTTGGATGAGGAATTAATAAAAAATAATCTTAAAGCAGATAAAGAAACAAAAAAAATGTTGGCAGAAAGAACAAATTATGACCCTGAGAGATGCAGCAACGAGATAAAAAAACATAAGTTAAATAACAGTGAGAGTATTACCCTAGAAAATTTGGACATATTAACAACCGATACAATGGAGCAAGATATATGGAAACTAATAGATAGCATCAATTCTGGGAGAAAAGAGGTGGCTCTTGGGATTCTTGAAAAGTTAAAATCCCAAAACAACGATCCAAATTACATTCTATCTATGCTGGCAAGAAATATACGATTGATAACCCTCATCAAACACTTACGAGAACAGAGGAAAACATTCAAAGAGATATGCTCTATCCTTAGAGTACCACCTTTCTCGATTTACCCGATAATGGACATCATATTCGACTATGATCAAGAAAAAATCAAATATCTGTACAGCAAACTATCGAACTTGGACTACCAGATAAAAACTGGGAAAATCGAACCAATGCTCGGGCTAACCCTCATTTGCCCCCATCTATAACCAATCTGTCCCACATCTGTCCCTGTTCGTAATTTCGCTGCTCTCCCAAAGGGTTAACAACAACCGGGGTCTGTCCCAGGACAGACCCCAAAAAGGATATTTGACAGTGGTGCGGGATTAAATTAAACTTTATAGAAGCATTTTCGATAACTTTTTACTGCCGAATGGAAACAGATTTAAGAGTAACAACAAAAAAGAAATCCAACAAAATAGTGAAAACTCTTTTGATAATAACGGCAATTCTAGGAATCGGACTTCTTGCCGTGGCAATATATTTTTATACAATCGCAGACAGTTCAAAAGATGCTGATGTTAAAACAAATAGTTGTGGTTGTTATTACATAGACCCAGCAGTTATATCTCAATGTGGAGACCCCAGACGAGGATTTATGTTTGAAACAGCTACTGTTCCAAACACACAAACCTGTAAAGCAAGTTGTTCCACAAGTAAACTATCTACAAATATATTAAATAGCACTACAGAACAAGATCTATATCAAATATGTCAATTACCAAGCATTGCGGACTTAAGGTGTACAGAAATGACAATCAAAGATGAGGATGGAAAGATTGTAACAGGAGAAGTAGATGCAAATGAAGAACTTGTAATAGAAGCCAAGTTTGACTCTGGTGATTATCTTGACCAAGAATTCGTAATAAATAATGAGACAATTACACCAGACAATATCTCAACAGACAAATTAACAATAAAGAAAACAATCTCTAATTTGGGCAATAATACTACACTAAATATAGTCGCCCAAGCAAAGGATATAAATGGAGAGCAAATAAACTCCCCAATCTGTAGAAGATTAATTGATATTAATCAAGAAGGCGTTTCAA
>CAZYXQ010000258.1:0-1541 GCA_964651235.1 uncultured Gammaproteobacteria bacterium | reverse complement strand
TCAGTCCAGCGGGTCGGTGGATCTGGCTGCTTGTGAACCAGGAAATCGATAGCAAAGGCTTGAGTGACGCTATCCTTAATGCCGAGTGGGTAATTTGAGTGAAATTCGTGGCTCATTGAATAGGTTCTCCTGCTTTATTCATAGCTTCAATCCAAGAAGAGAAAATGGTTTTGAATTTTTCTTCGTCAGATTTCACGGAACGTGCCAAAATCGTTTCCGTTAAATTACATTTTTCTTCAGTTCTATGCTTAACCCAGAAGCGGGTAGCACAGAAGTATGCAGCTAAAAAATCCTTATCCTGTTCAAATTCAATATTCGCCGCAGAAAAACATTTTGGAAGACATTCAGTTATTAAGCCATGAAGTACATCTGATGTAGTTTTAACATCTTTTGATGCAAATCTCCCCAAAACACTATTATCAATTCCAAGGGAAAGAACATATCAATCTGTTGTATTATTTGAATTCTTTATTTTTTCTGGCAATTCAAAACTGCTTATGTCCGCTAAATGTAATATCATACGCAATCCTCTCATCTCATTGCTTGGATTTTGCTTAAAAATATATATATTCTTGTATTCTGGATGTTCAACCGGTCTACCATTCCATCCTGGCATTAGCTTTTTCATGATATTTTCAAATTGTTTAATTATATCCTGATATATACGTCCTTTATCCAAATCGCAAAACACAAGAATACAAACATCATCTGCTTTCGATTTAAGGTCGCCCTCTACAGTGTTCTCTATTCCTTTAGCGAAATTATCGATTCCACCTACCCAATAAAATTCTTCAAACTCAGGTACACAAACACATTTTTCAAGTGATTTAAATACAACTTTGTCTGTGGGGCCCTCTCCAAATGGGAATATCTTCATCTGGATTCCTCCTCAGAATCATCTCTAGGTAATATAAAACGATATGTATATGGCATATTTGACTTTCTCCAAGAGCGTAAATCCCGTCCTTGTTTAAGCCATGCGAGGATACTTTCATATTTATATTTAGCTGCAAAGAGCTCACCATTTTCGATTTTCATTCTAAATATGCGGAAATCAGACTGCATTTCTGGAAAGGATTCCATAAGATGAGAAGTTAATAGCATAATAGTTTCGATGCTCTGAGTAGACAGGAATACTTGAATCGGCCTATTTCGGACTAAATCAATAATTTCCTTTAATAATCGCATAAGCGCATCGGGATGCATAAACAGTTCAGGATCTTCCCATAAAAAAAGCCCGGCATGTTCATCATCCACTAAATCAACCAGAGCACCGAGAGAAGCGAGTACTTTGAAGGAATGTCTCATTCCATCTCCAAAGAGATCCACTGGTAACCACACTTTTTCGGGAAATTGGATGTAACCGGTTTCGCCCTTTATCCCGTCTGGAGCGTTATCTACTCTAATAGAGGCTCCTTTTAATACGGGAAAAACATTCTCCATTCTTTCCGATATTTTATCCTCCCAATTTATAATATGATTTTTGGCCCATTGAGCAAATCGTTCTTCAAAGTGATCATTTGCATTATGAAAGTCGAAAA
>CAZYXQ010000257.1:0-1570 GCA_964651235.1 uncultured Gammaproteobacteria bacterium | reverse complement strand
AAAGCTAAAGCAGGATATCCTAACTCTCAAATCTTCCCATTAAACAATATACCATGATATTATTTATCAAATAAAATTCTGATTTATATGATATGTCTCTGAATAAAGTTTCAATCATCATCGCAAACTATAACAATGCTCAGTACCTCCCGGAATGTTTTGACAGTATTCTAAGCCAAGCTTATAAGGACATTGAAATAGTTGTAGTTGATGATTGCTCAACCGATCATTCAAGGGAAATCATTCAATCTTATAATTCAAAATATTCCGGATTATTTACACCCGTTCTTCTGCCTGAAAATAAAGGTGTTGCGAGAGCTCGGCATCAGGGAATTCTCAAAGCAAAGGGAAAATATATCACTATGCTGGATGCCGATGATTATTATGCTGATTCCCGTAAGTTAGATGAAGAAATGAGACTGGTATTGGATTATAAGAATCAGAAAAATAGTGACATCATCGCTTTTTCTAATATCCTTCAGAAGTTTAACGATGGAAAAACACACCTCGCAGGTAACACAAAGAACATTGCTGAAGGTTTCATCATAGAGCAAATTTTGGCCAGAAGCTGCATGATACCGCGTGATTTTGTTTTTCTTAAAAGTGCATATTATGAGGTTGGAGGGTATGATTTCGGACTGATAACTCACGAAGACTGGGATTTGAAAATTCGACTTGCCAACTTGTATGAGTTTCATTGTACAGGATTAACAGGCACGGCTTATCGACAACACCCTTATGGTCTATCTTCAATTCCACATAAGCTTAGAACAAATAACCTGAACAAGGTTTTTTTAAAGAACATTTCGCTCATTACTGACCGTATAGTGAGAACAAAAGTTATAGCAGATTATCAAGTTTTCATGCAGAAGAGGGACAATTCAAGAATTAGTTTCTTAAGACAGAAGCATCAAACCAAGAAAGATGTTACTAATTCGTTATCTTTTTACATTGACGTTTATAAAGATATGGGCGTAAACGGTCTACGCCTGTTAATCAAATATTAACAAGCTTATTTTTTTTATGATTACCTACAATCCTTCCAAACCTTTAATTTCTATTCATATTCCAAAAACGGGTGGCGTTAGTTTTCGTAACATATTAAAGCAGTGGTTTGGAAACAAATTATATTTTCATTACTTTGATGAAGTGTTAAAAAAAATGCCAATCCGCCATGAACTTAATTCAGGTATTTGCATCCACGGCCATTTCAACAGCAGACGCCAATTCGGTGTTCAGCACTATTACCCGGAAGTAACTCAGTTTATTACTTTTTTACGCGACCCTTTCGAGATTCTGGTTTCGCGGTATTATTTTGTAAAGAAACAGGAACAAAACAACAACGCGTACATGAATGGCATAAAGTTATCTCTTCCAGATGATGTTAACGAATATCTTGAGGCAGAAATTCTTAAGGAGAATTATCATCCAAATATTCTTGACTATTTTCCTGAGCATCTAACCTTCGGTAACTACCAAAAACATCTGAATGAAAATTTTGTGTTTATAGGTGTTATGGAAAATTATTATGAATCAATCTTTAAATTGGCTGAATTACTTGGATATTCAA
>CAZYXQ010000256.1:0-1578 GCA_964651235.1 uncultured Gammaproteobacteria bacterium | reverse complement strand
TATTTAACGGGATACAGTTTATTCAACGCACTCTCACTAACCACTCAGATGAGTTTTGTTATTCAAATTGGAAAAAACGAAGTGCGACCATCATTCAAACGTAAACAGTACAGAATTTCATTTATTCGTCAGAAGAACAATATTACACAAGAGACCATACCTCTGCTTCAAATTCTTGATTCAATACGATTCATAAAGAAAATCCCCGACTCTGATATTGAATTTATTTGCAAAAGGTTGATTTCCCTAATCAAGAATTTGAGTGCATCAGACAGAAAAAAGATGGTTCGGTTGGCATTAAAATACCCCGCAGCAACAAGAGCGCTGCTTGGGACTTTCCTTGAATACATAAAAACACCGAAATCGGTTCTGGATCTATTACGGCGTACACTCAACCCTATAACTTCATATAAAATATATGGGGTAGTAAAATTATTACCGGTCGCAAAAAAATGGAATATTAAATGAACCTGCACAACAACAAGCAATTATTTCAACAGGCCGTCAGATCTGCCGAAGCGCAGCTATCCATTCCGGCTATCTATATCGAAAAGGACTACTGGGTGACATTCGCACTTCATGCTCTTTTCGCAGATTCCGTTGGAGAAGAAACAATCTTCAAAGGAGGAACAGCGCTATCAAAATGTTTTAAGCTGATCGAAAGATTTTCAGAAGATATTGACCTTGTAGTACTAAGAAGAGAGGGAGAATCTCATAATAAACTAACGAACAAAATCCGCAGAATCAGCCAAATTATCTCCAATGTATTGCCCGAAGTTGAAATTGCCGGGCTTACTCAGAAAATGGGGATGAATCGGAAAACAGCTCATTCATACGCAAAGATTTTCACGGGAAATTTCGGTCAGGTCCGGGATATCATTGTTGTAGAGGCCACCTGGCTTGGTTACTATGAGCCCTATACCAACCGACAGGTAAGCTCTTTCGTTTACGATATGATGAAAGAGGCCGGGCAGTTGGATCTGGCGGCCGAGTATGACATGTTGCCTTTTAAAGTAAAGGTGCTTGAACCCAGGCGGACCTTGTGTGAGAAGATCATGAGCCTTGTCCGGTTTTCTTATACCGACAACCCCATGGATGATCTTAAAAAGAAAATCAGACACACTTACGATATTCATATGCTGCTTCAAAATAAAGATATCCGTGTGTTTTTCGATTCTCCTGAATTTGATGAAATGCTTTTGAAAGTTGCCAACGACGACGTGCTTAGTTTTAAAAACAACAATGATTGGTTGCACAATCACCCGAAAGTATCACTGGTGTTTTCTGATGTTGAAAATGCTTGGTCAGGATTAAAAGAATCTTACTCCGGCAATTTCCGCGATTTGATATATGGTAACTTTCCAGAGGAGGAAGCCATTTTGAAGTCGCTTCTTCAGGTTGCGGCCAGGCTAAAGGTCGTAGAATGGAGTATCAAATTCTAAAAAATGAAGTGAAAAGAGTCTGAAAAGATCGGAAAAGTTAAAATGATCCGTGGCTACAGATCATCCCTGGTGAGTAGATGACACAAAAGGATTAGTTTGGGCAAAAAAAAACTTGGCAAGACACAGATCTTCTCGG
>CAZYXQ010000255.1:0-1603 GCA_964651235.1 uncultured Gammaproteobacteria bacterium | reverse complement strand
AATAGAGAGCGATTATTATTTATTCCCATTCATATACAGAGTATGAATAGAGTACAACCTTTTTTGTATTTCTTCCATATCACCGCTCTGAATATTTTTAAAAAATAGATTGGATTGTTGCATACTTTTTTGTTCATGCTTAAGATCACCAGGTGTAATAAAACAATTTGAAAAATTGAATGAGTATTGAGGCCCATAACATATTGAAAAAATATAGTTTACCCGATCCATGTGATAGCAGGACGAGATGCAATATATCTCTGTAATTCCTCGTATCTTCTCAACAATTTTTTTTGTAAAAAAAGCATTTCCTATGGTGTCCAATGAGTTACATTCTTCGATGATATAAAGAGGATCAATACCCTGTTCAAGCGAATACTGTTTCATGACTTCGCACTCAGCAACAGATATGGCTGTATTTGAACGTCCTCCACTGAGGATTAGGAAATCTACGTTAATATCTTGAAACAATTTTATACCGACACTCATTCTACCCTGTAATTCAGGATTGATTGCAGGATATTCAAGCCGAAAGCCAAGAATAATTATTATTTTTACCATCTTTTCCAACTCTGGTGCAGAAATTATTCCTATTTTCTTTTTTTTTATTAAAATGATATTATGTGTATTTCCAGGTTACCGTTTCTCCACTTGTCCATACTGCAATAGGAACACCCGTGCATGGAAGGGGGGGCTCATTATAGTATTCTTGCCACTTACGAGTTTGGATATGATTGATTAATGCCGGCATTAATTTTAATGATTCCAATGCAGTTTCAAAAGCTGATTCCAAACCGCATGATAAAATTGTTGTTAGTTCGAATGTATTGCAGTATTCGATAGATGTTTTAACATAGTCTCCAATTCTCATTTTGGAATTTAGAACACATTGATTGTAATTATGGAGACTTTCCGCCAATTCCTCTCTATTATCGGAAATCTTCGATGCCGAAATAAAGTGTCCTTTTGATACTTTCTCCAAATTCTCTTGTAATTTATTTTCGTTATCTGTGAATTGTTCTCTACCCTCTATCCAATCGGAATCTTTCTGGAATTTATGATAATCCGATTCATTATCACGGAATAAATTTTTTTTAGAGGGGAAAATAATATCAAACGAACGAATCAGAGACTTTTTGAGATTATGCTCTAAAAAACACGATAAGGGCAAACTAATTCCGATTAAAGAGTCAATGAACACGTTCCTATTTTTCCGATCTTGTATAAGTCTGTTTATCAGCTCTACCGTTTCTCGGTAGTCATTTACTGAAAACGTAACAGTTGAGCCCATTGCATAGTATTTATGGGCAGAAAATATTTGATGACCGTATTTTGTCATCGCTATAACATTGTCGAACAATTGTTTGTCAGTCTGGTTTTTCGAGTATTTATTAAGTAAGAAGAGAATATCATCAACATATTCTTGGCGCCCAATAGTTCTCATCCAGAAAAATCTTTCAGCAAAAAAATCCAGTGTCCTTTTTTCACCCAGTTCTGGATGTGTTTTAACTGTCCCCGCCAAGAAAGGATATTGTTCCATCAGATAAAGATATTCAGTTTTCCATGGAGGATCTCTCTCCCCACTAAAAGTTGCAGAGAGAGT
>CAZYXQ010000254.1:0-1604 GCA_964651235.1 uncultured Gammaproteobacteria bacterium | reverse complement strand
TGGGAGAAAAAGTCCTGGATCCCGCCTGCGGCACCGGAGGTTTTTTAACCAGTGCAATAGAGAACATACGCAGGCAGGATGTAAAAAGCATTGACGATCTCAAAATACTCGAAGAGACAATACACGGAATGGAATTCAAACCACTCCCGTTTATGCTTTCGGTAACTAACCTTATACTGCATGATATAGAAGTCCCGAACATAGACTACACAGACAGTTTAAACAGAGAATACACAAGCATAAGACCAAAGGACCAGGTTGATGTGATACTGGCAAATCCCCCTTTCGGAGCTTCTGTTGCGGATGGAGTCCAGACGAACTTTCCGCTCAGCTTCCGGACAACAGAAAGCGCGGATCTTTTCCTTCTGTTAATGATCCGTTATCTCAAACAAGGGGGGCGGGCGGCTATAGTACTTCCCGACGGTTCACTTACGGGTGACGGTGTAAAAGCACGCATACGTCAGAACTGGCTTGAGACCTGTAATCTGCATACAATTGTCCGTCTTCCGAATTCAGTATTTCAGCCATACGCAAGCGTTGCAACTAATTTACTCTTTTTCACAAAAGGGGAAGCAACAAATGAAATCTGGTACTACGAACACAAACTTCCCGAAGGAGTAAAAGCATATTCAAAGACAAAACCAATTCAGAAAAGTGAATTCGAGCCACTCAAAAAATGGTTGAAGAAGAGAAAGGGAAGTGAACTGGCGTGGAAAGTCCCGATTAAGCAAATAATAGAAAACGGATACAGCCTTGACATAAAAAACCCTCACACACCTGAAGCAGAACATACCCACACAAGCAAAGAACTCCTCGAATTGCTACACACATCATTCCGCAAGAGCGATGAATTGCTCAGAACCCTAAAGCAGGAACTTGAGTAATGAAAAAACCGGAGATTTTCTTATCTGAAATCAAGCAAATCTTATACACAGCGCGTCAAAAAGCATATCGCACGATAAATTCTGCAATGATTGAAGCTTACTGGCTGATCGGCAAAAGAATCACCGAAGAAGAGCAAAATAATAAAAAAAGAGCGGATTACGGAGAATACCTTATAAAAGAGTTATCAAAATCCTTGAGTAATGATTTTGGAAAGGGTTTTTCTGAAGCAAATCTGCGTAATTTCAGGCAATTTTACAGGATTTTCACAAAAGAAGAAATTAGCTACGCACTGCGTAGCGAATTAAGCTGGACTCACTTACGTTCCATTATGCGAATAAGTAATCTAAAAGTCAGGGAGTTTTATATTAAACAGGCGGCTGAGCAAAACTGGAGTTCCAGAACGCTTGAAAGGAATATCACTACCCATTATTATGATAGACTCTTATCTTCTTCATCTAAAGAAACCGAACTAACAGAAAAGGGTGAACATCCCATAAACAATATTCGTGAATTTATCAAAGATCCGTATGTTTTAGAGTTTCTCAATTTGTCGGATAAGGTAGAAAACAATGAAAAAACTTTAGAGTCTTCCATAATTAATAATCTGCAATCTTTTCTCCTGGAAATGGGGAAAGGCTTTTCCTTTATTGCGCGACAATTCAGGATAAGTACCGAGACCAATCACTTTTATGTTGATTTGGTTTTTTATAATTTCATCC
>CAZYXQ010000253.1:0-1617 GCA_964651235.1 uncultured Gammaproteobacteria bacterium | reverse complement strand
CAATATCCTGATTCCTATAAAGGAGGCATTCTATTAATAGATGAATTGGAGGCTACATTATTCCCTGCTGCAGAGATAGAACTTGTTAAAGCCCTCATCACTTTTTCTCGGGATTATAATTTACAGATCATATTTACTACACATTCTATGAGCATAATTAAGCTCATCTCTGAATACCCTATGGACAGAAATAATGATATAAAGCTGCTTTATCTACTAAAGAGGGATGGCAAAATCGATTGCGAAATCAACCCAAGTTTTATATCAATAAAGAATGATATTACCGTTTCCGTTAGTGGGGCTTTGAAAATGACAAAAATTAATGTTTATTGCGAGGATCAAGAAGCCCGTGACTTAGTAAATGCACTTCTTCCCAAAAAAATAAAGAGCTTAATAAAAATTGCGGGAGAAAACCTCGGGGCTGAAAATCTAATGAGTTTAGCAAAACGCAATGTTAAAGAATTCACAGAAAGCATCATCGTTCTTGATGGTGAGAAGCGTTTGCCTAATAAAGACAATTTTGTTAAATTGCCAGGGAATAAACGGCCTGAAGATGTCCTTTATGACTACCTAAAGGCAACAGCAGATGGCGACACCAGAATATGGTCTTCATTTACGGGAGACGGATATACAAAGCAAGTTTGCTTTAGGAGATATCCGAATAAATTAAAGGATCGCGTAGAAGCAAAAGAATGGTTTGTTTCGCAAAAGGAATATTGGAGAGGCAATCTTTGCAGGGTTATGAAACCATGGAGAGAGGATAATAAAAATCTAGTTGAACAGTTTCTGGCGGACTTTATCAAGGCGTATAATTTCATAGCTACTCGGAGAGGTTTCCCCAAAATATAATTAAGACTGTATTTTTTCTGGCCAGGCTGATTCTAATATATTATAATAGTATTGCCACTTCACCTAAGGGGTAGATTTCATGCCGTATGTATCACAATACATAAGCCCGTTAAGATACCCCGGAAGCAAAGCCCTTCTAGGCGACTACATTGCCAATTTTATTTCACAGTATTCAGGACCTGGGACTACAATTGTTGAACCCTATGCGGGAAGCGCTATTGTTTCTTTTTTGATGCTCTTTAACGGGTGTGTTCGCAATGCAATAATACTGGAACGGGACCCATTAATCTATGCCTTTTGGTATAGTGTTTTTCACCATACAGAAGAACTAATTACTAGAATCAATGATGTCGAGGTTTCTATAGAAACATGGAACAAATTTAGTTATTATAAGGAACTTGATGACATCATTACAGAACCTATACTTGACATGGGACTTGCCGGGCTATTCTTTAACAGAACTAATTTTTCTGGCATTCTTAAAGCTGGCCCACTTGGTGGACAACAACAAACCTCTGCTTATGGAATTGATTGTCGCTTCAGCAAGCCTGCTTTAATAAAACGAATTAGAACAATTTCATCGCTCTCTGGAAAAGTTGTTGTGCTATTTGATGATGCCCTAAATCATTTGCGAGAGAACAGACATAATTATGAAATAGGGTCTTTTTTTCTATATATAGATCCTCCGTATTTTAAGGAAGGTAGCAATCTATACCGTTATTGGTATAAAAGAAAGGACCATTCTGACTTGGCGGATTACCTTCTTTC
>CAZYXQ010000252.1:0-1623 GCA_964651235.1 uncultured Gammaproteobacteria bacterium | reverse complement strand
AGGTTGGCAATAAGCTCTTTTATGACCTTTGCTGGGATAGTTATTGCTCCTTCTTTTTCCACCGAGCAGTTTACGTAAGTTGTAATTGCGGTTTCGAGATTAGTTGCTGATAGTTTTAGTCTTCCGTTCTCAGTTGCCATTAGTACGTTGGAAAGAATAGGCAGGGACCCTTTAGCAGGGACGGCGCGGGTTACAATCTGTAGTCCTTTGTTTAGGTTTTCTTGCAAGATAGAGATTTTCATTATTTCTTAAGTTTTAAAGTAACTCTTCTATCTTTTCCTTCTCCTATACTTTCTGACACAACATCTTCGTACTCAGATACAAACATATGTATTTGTCTCCTTTCCCAGGGATCCATAGGCGGAAGCTCGACGTCCTTTTGAAAAAACCTAACTCTATCTATGTAGCTTTTGGTCATGTTTTGCAGCTTTTCTGTTCTTTGGTCTTTATAGCCGTTTATATCGATCACTATTGTTACGTGCTGCCCTTGCTGTCTGAGAACGCTGAGGTGCAGGATACTTTGCAGAGCATCAAGAGACTGACCTCTGTGCCCTATTAAAAAGTTGAGATTATTTCCTGAAATTTTAATTTCAAAAACGTTGTCTTCTTTATCGATGACTTCGTAATCCGGATGGATTTTTAAAAACCCGAAAATATTTGTTAGCAGATCTTGAATGTTTTCTTTTACGCTCATTTTGCGCCTCCTTTAATAAAACCTAACTTTTTAATCCAAGGCTCGAGTCCTCCCCATCCACTAAAGAAATATGTTTGGGCAATCTGGAAGATGGTTGACGTTATTATGTACATCATAACACCTGAGGGCAAGGTTAAACCGAAGATGAAAAACATTATCGGCATCATATACAAATTCTGTTTTTGCATTGACTGCATTATGTCGTCGGTTTTATCAGGAGTTTTCTTAGCGGCTTTTTCGCTTATCTTTGAATAGGGCATAAGCATCTTAGTGGCCAGAAACTGCGTTACTACAGCCAGAATCGTTATTATTAGATACGGGTCCGGTTTAGCTAGGTCGAGGTAGAGGAACCTTGTATTTATTGAGGAATCTTGAACGAATTGGAATTGTTTAAAATAAATCTGCTTGTTTAAGTTTTCAATGTCTCCGGACATAGTTAAAAGCATTACTGACCTGTATACGGCGATCATGAAAATTATTGTAATTATTGTGGTAATACAACCGGATGCCGGATTGATCCCATGTTTTTTCATTAATTCCATCTGCATCTGCGCCATTTTTTTTTGATCGTACTTGTACTTTTCTTTTATTTTCTGCAATTCCGGTTGTATGTCACGCTGCTTCTTACTCATTTTGATAGAGGGGAGGGTAACCGGTATCATGACAGCCTTTATTATTAGGGTGAAGAGTATTACTGCAACTCCCAGATTTCCCACCCAGGAGTAGATTATTATAAGTATATTAAAAATTGGATTTAAGACCGCTGTCTGCCAAATAGCATTCATAGTTGTTTATTTTACAGGATCATAGCCTCCTTTGGAAAACGGATTACATCTTATCACCCTTTTCATTCCCATGTAAGTGCCTTTAAAAGCTCCATATCGCTGAATTGCGTCGTATGTATAATCTGCACAGCTCGGTGTAAATCT
>CAZYXQ010000251.1:0-1630 GCA_964651235.1 uncultured Gammaproteobacteria bacterium | reverse complement strand
CTGTGAGGAAGGTGAATTTACGATGGTGCTTGAAAAAATGTGGCTTCTCATTATACAATTAAACAAGGATATAAATGAATTTGCACCATGGAGTAAAAGTCCAAACGAAAGACTCCCTTTTCTCAATAATATACTCTCATTAATACATGAAATCGGAATTAGGCTTTACCCATTCCTTCCTATTACGTCGGATAACATTATTAAGGCAACGAGTGGTAAAATGCAAAAAATTTCACCGCTTTTTCCCCGAATTTAAATGTCGTTCTATGACAGAAACTCAATTACCGCACCCAGAAGAAAAAAAACATTACGTTCACAGTCATAAAAATCCGAAAAAAATCCTTATCATAATCGGTGTACCCCTTATTCTCATCGTTATCGCAGTAGGATTTTTTTATGCATTTATTCTTCACAACCTACCCTCCCCGGAGTCATTAAAAGACTATAGATCAGTTCCACTCTCTACTCATATATATGACCGGAACGGTAAACCTCTTTATGAGATATATAAAGATCAGAATCGCACTGCAGTTAAATTGAAAGATCTCCCCAAACACGCTTATCAATCAACTATCGCAATTGAAGATAAAGATTTTTATAAACATGGCGGCGTTTCCTTTTTTTCGGGAATTTTACGCGCAATCAAGGATACCATTCTAAAAAAAAATCTGCAGGGCGGATCAACACTCACCCAACAATTGGTTAAGGGCGCATTATTAACACCTGAACGAACCATTCAACGAAAAATTAAAGAAATCATTTTAGCTCTGCGAACCGAGAAACTCTTTACAAAAGATGAAATTCTCGAATTATATCTAAATCAGATTCCGTATGGAGGATCATCATACGGAATAGAAGAAGCATCAAAAACGATTTTCGGAAAACATGCAAAAGATTTAAACCTTGAAGAGAGTGCACTCCTTGCAGGATTACCGCAGGCGCCTTCACTTTACTCTCCGTATAATAATCCGGATTTGGCAAAAGCAAGACGAAATGAAGTTCTTAAAAAAATGCGGGAACAAAAATATATTACCGTAGAAATGGAGCAAAAAGCAAAAGAAGCAAGTATCGCAGCCGTACCGCTTAAAATAAGTATTAAAGCACCTCATTTTGTCTTTTATGTAAAGTCCCTTCTTGAAAAAGAGTATGGGGTATCGCAGGTAGAAGAGGGAGGTATGCGCATTACTACAACATTGGATCTCTCTATCCAGGAAGAAGCAGAAAAAATCCTCAAGCAGGAAATTGAAGAATTAAACTATTTAGATGTTTCAAATGGCGCCCTTCTTGTCACAAGACCTCCAACAGGAGAAATATTAAGTATGGTCGGCTCGGTCGATTATTTTGCAACGGGATCTGGAGCTTTTAATGTAACAACCGCGCTCCGTCAACCCGGTTCTTCAATCAAACCCATAAATTACGCGATCGGCATTGACCGTAAAATTGTCACACCCGGAACCATGTTCCTTGATATTCCCACCTGTTTTGCAGCGGCGGGTCAAGCAGGAAGCTATTGTCCGGTTAATTATGATGGACAATTTCACGGACCAGTGCACTTACGGATGGCACTTGGTAACTCTTATAACATCCCGGCAGTAAAAATGGTTGCATATAACGGAGTGGGAAACTTTAT
>CAZYXQ010000250.1:0-1634 GCA_964651235.1 uncultured Gammaproteobacteria bacterium | reverse complement strand
AACGAGAGGCTGCCTATGAATGGATGATAAAACAAATACAACAATATAAAACACAGGCATATGTTATTTGCCCATTGATTGAACAATCTGATAAAGAAAATATGATCACTATAAAAGCAGCGAAAAAAGAATATGAGTACTTAAGTACTCAGATTTTCAAGAAGCAACGCGTATCACTGCTGCATGGAAAACTCGCAGCTCACGAAAAAAAGAAAATTATCACTTCGTTTGCAGATGGAAAAGTTGACGTGCTTGTATCAACCTCAGTTGTTGAGGTGGGTATTGACATACCAAACGCAAGCATTATGCTAATTGAAGGAGCAGAACGTTATGGTCTTGCTCAACTGCATCAATTGCGCGGAAGAGTTGGCCGAGGAACCCAACAGTCTTATTGCTTTTTATTTTCGGATAATCAGGAAGAATCCGTGGTTAAAAGACTAAGCTTTTTCGCACAAACAACAGATGGGCGCGTATTATCTGAATATGATTTAACTTATCGGGGACCGGGTAATCTGTTCGGGATTAAACAACATGGTTTCCTCAAACTTAAAATTGCCTCATTTGATGACTTTGATTTAATTAAAACTACCCGTATGGCAGCTCAGGAAATATTACAGAAATCACCGGATATATCCTCTTATCCGGATCTTATTCCAAAGCTTACTTACATTAAGGATAAAGACGTTATTCAAAACTAACTGCTTGGAAAATGATAAATTGTATGATATAGTACATATATGGCACCATTACCAAAGAGAAAACATTCGACAAGAAGAAAAGGAAAAAGACTAGCTCACGGGTCAACCTATTTACCGAAGCTGGTTACCTGTAAAAAGTGCGGAAAAGAAAAAGTAGCCCATCACATTTGTAAGTACTGTAATGCATAATTTTGCCATTACACATGGATATTAGACATAAAAACCGCATTAGTATAGTACAGGATTTGTTTGCATATTCATTTCATAAAAACACATCTTCTGTTTCTATACACAATAAAAGTCAATTTGCGGAGATTATTGATAACCTCGAAAAAATTGACAAGATAATTTCTTCCCTTGCAATAAAGTTTCCAATTGACAAAATTGCAAAAACGGACCTGGCAATCCTCCGTTTGGCAATTTTTGAACTTTCCATTCATCCAAATCAACCCAAAAAGGTAATTATTAACGAAGCGGTTGAACTTGCAAAAGAACTAGGCGGTGATAAATCCTACTCATTTATTAATGGAGTACTAGGCAAACTGATGACATGATAGATACATTTAAAGAATTAGAGTCCCGAATTGGTATCAAGTTCTCAAACAAAACATTACTTGAAAATGTATTTATTCACAGATCTTTTCTCAATGAACATAAAGGTTTTCCTCTTTCATCAAATGAAAAACTTGAATTTTTAGGTGACAGTGTACTATCACTTATTACTTCCATATATCTGTATCGAAATTTTCCGGAGCTTGACGAAGGAACGTATACTGATATTAAAGCCTCTGTAGTACGCACAGAAAGTTTGGCTGATGTTGCCAAAAAAGTTAAACTCGGAAACCTCATCTATCTTTCGAAAGGTGAAGAACAAAATAAAGGTCGCGAAAACAAAAATATTCTTGCGGATTGTTTTGAATCATTGGTGGCTGCTAT
>CAZYXQ010000249.1:0-1641 GCA_964651235.1 uncultured Gammaproteobacteria bacterium | reverse complement strand
CCGATAGTTTTTGGGTTTATTGCTTCGTTTTTTACTCCCATGCTTCAGTATTTTAGATTTTTGTATCTTTTACCCATCATGTCTATCCTGATTGCAGAAGGCGTAGAAAGCTATGTAATGCAAAAAAAGAAAAAAGGCTTTTTTTTACTCAGGCTGTTTTGGCGGGAGAAAAAGACACTTATACAAACAATTCGTGACAATGCAATTTTTGAGATACTGCTTGTCTTTTTTATTATTTTTTCACTTATCTATCTATTTGCTCCGTCACAACGAAGGGAAGACTGGAAACACTTAGCACAGGAGATTCCTGACGGGAGAGTGGTGTATATGATTCTTCCCTCTTCGGATCCGCTTCTGTATTATAAAAAAGTTCCGCTTAAAGAACTTCGGTCTGTCCAGAATGAATGGCTGTTTGAAAAAAACATGTTTGTGATTCCATATACATCTGCGATTTATGGTTTTGATTATCAAAAAGTCTTAAACAGTAAAGGTTGTTATAGAAAAGAAAAACGGGTATTCAATGAGGTGTATTTTGAAATCTGGACCTGCGGATACGTTTCATAAGAAAGGTCAAAACTTAGACTTCGTTATTGAAAATAAAAATATTAAATGAAATAAGATTTGTGAGTTTTGAGCTTTGACATTTGAGTTATCATGTCATCTTCCTATACTCATACACCGAGAGAATGGTGAGCATGAAACCTGATAAGAGAAATCCTGCTGCGATGGAATAAATTGCCGCCATAATTCCAAAATGAGGTATAAAAAGATAACATCCTACTGTTATCGCGGCAAAAAATACGATATTTGAGCCCAATATATGGCCGGGTTTTTTGACAGTATAAAGAAGAAACAAGTGTATAAGATTTATTGCAGGAAAAAGAACAAACGGAAAAGCAAGTGCACGGGCAATTTGTGCTGTACGGACAAATTTTTCGGTAAAAAACAGGAAAAACACCCAATCCGGAGTGACTCCAAGTAAAAGAAACAACGCAGTTGGTAATGTCATATAGAAAAGCCCGGACTTTATGTGCGAGAAAAAATCTTTTTTACGGATGATTTTTGAAAAAGCCGGAGAAATTACCTGCGTGATACTAATGACCGTTGCAATGATGGTAAGAATGATTTTTTGTGCAAGACCATAGTACCCCACTTCATCTTTTGGACGGAAAAACGAAATCAAAAAGAGATCCATCCGCAATCCTAAATTCAAAAACTGTGATGCGACAAAATAGGTAAGGGTGTATTTGAAACGGAAGTCCTCTTTTTTGATGGGAGCATCAAGTATTGCCCTGATGTGATTTCGTTTCCCCCGATATACAAGCAAAAAATAGACAAATGGACCGATAACACCATAGGTAAAAATGATACTTCCAACTGTTGCGGTTTTGGTTACGGCGAGTATCAATATGACAACCGTTTTTACCACATTGGTGATATTGAGATAGATATTATTCTGAAGGACGCGTTTTGCCGCATAGAGACAGTTACCTAAGAAATTTTGCCAAATGAAAAAAAGTACACAAAACGCGGTAATGTATAACTCATGAACGGGTGCTCCGGTTTTAAAAAATACCTTGTCAAGATAAGGAAAAGAGACAAAAAGAGCAGCGATCACCACAAATGAAAATAGAGTCTGAT
>CAZYXQ010000248.1:0-1662 GCA_964651235.1 uncultured Gammaproteobacteria bacterium | reverse complement strand
ACATGGGAGCCATCATTAAAAAAAGTAGCCTTGGATTTACATTTGCCTATAATTCGGTCATTAAAAGATATTCCACTTACGTCAAACGATATGGTGCTGTCATTGGAATACAACAAGATTATCCGTACTTCAGAAATTCGTTTAGCAAGAGCTTACAATATACATTTTTCTGATTTACCTAAATACAGAGGATGTCTAACGAGTGTGTGGCCAATACGAAACGGAGA
The DNA here is from genome assembly GCA_964651235.1 of uncultured Gammaproteobacteria bacterium. Lineage (GTDB taxonomy): Bacteria > Patescibacteriota > Microgenomatia > UBA1406 > GWC2-37-13 > YC2-FULL-38-9. The sequence goes on along the minus strand of CAZYXQ010000248.1, from coordinate 1,435 downwards.
AACCCATGCAGGGGTGACGTTGCACGAAATGGTTGAACCGGTGGATTCTGGAAATATCGTTGACCAAATGCGTTTCTTGATACCCAATGACGCAACTAGCTACGATCTCTACATGTTGTACACTTCGTACGGATTAACTCTGTTTAAAAAGAATATAAGAAAACTTCTCTCCGGTAGGGTAGTAAGCCATCCTCAGGATTCATCCAAAATAACCTATTTTTCTCGAACGTCTGTTGATTTTCGAAATACTGAAATAACTGATTTTAGTCAACCAGCAACAATAGTGTCTCGATATATTCGATCACTCATTTTTGAACCATATCAGTTACCAACATTTAAAGGGATGCGGATTAAAAAAGTACGTGTTTTAAAAAACATACATAGTATGAACATATCGCCGTCCAGCGTTTTGCTTAAGAACGATAAAGAAGCAATCATAGTATGTGGACAGGGCCGGATACGTTTATTGTTTTAGTATCCATGATAGTTTTTGGTACCATCCAAAACTGTTGCAAATAGGATTAAGCTTGGTTACACTGCAGTAACCGTTGAGGATGGTTTTATGATTCCACTGATTAAATCAACTTTTTATAACGAGGTCCAGACCATACATGATCTCAGAAAATTTCTTACACCGTCACGACGTTTAAGTTTTGGTGATTACTGCGAAAAATTTGAAAAAAAATTTGCTACCTGGCAAGGAAGAAAAGAATGTATTATGGTTAACAGCGGTAGTTCTGCTAATCTAGCTCTTCTTCAGGCCCTTCTTAATTTAGGTAAGCTCAAAAAAGGAGATAAAGTAGGTTTTTCCGCAATTACGTGGTCAACGAACGTCATGCCTTTGATCCAACTCGGTCTTATACCTATTCCCATAGACGTTGAGATACCGACGCTCAATATGTCACCAAAAACACTGCTTACCGCTATAAAGAAAACTCCAATTAAAATGTTATTTCTTACGAATTTATTGGGTTTTTGTGATGACATTGCGGGCATAGCACATATTTGTCGGGAAAAGGGAATACTCCTCATTGAGGATACTTGTGAGTCTCTTGGTTCCACCTATAAAGGGAAGAAACTAGGAAACTACGGATTAGCCAGCACATTTTCTTTTTACGTCGGACACCATATGTCGACTATTGAAGGCGGAGCAATTTGTACAGATAACGAAGAGCTTGCTACAATGCTCCGTTTAGTGAGAGCTCACGGTTGGGATAGAAATTTATCTCTTGCACGACAAAAAGAAATTCGAAATGTACATAAAGTCAATTCAAACTTCTACTCGCGATATACTTTTTATGATTTGGGGTATAATTTGCGGCCAACAGAGATCAATGGATTTTTAGGCTGCCATCAATTGAAATATCTTAACACTATCATTGCGAAACGTCAGAAGAATTTTTTATTGTTCTCAAAGGTTATTTATACCAATGGA
>CAZYXQ010000247.1:0-1670 GCA_964651235.1 uncultured Gammaproteobacteria bacterium | reverse complement strand
TCGGAAAACCCTATATTACTTTTTTTGTGCTCCTGTTTTTTATTCTCTACAAAGTTAATGCTGTTTTATTTATCAATATACTCAATATAAAAAAACCGCTTTCTTCACCCTCAAAATCTCTGCTATAATAAAGGCTATATGGCATCAATCTCACCGCGTACACTCAAAGGATTTCGTGATTTTTTGGGGGAAGACATGGAAATTCGTAAAACAGTAATTCAAACTTTTATAGAGGTCTTTGAATCGTATGGATATGAACCTCTTGAGACTCCTACCCTTGAATATGCGGATATCCTACTCGGAAAATACGGTGAAGAAGCAGAAAAACTCATCTATCAGTTTAAAGATCGCGGAGACAGGGCAGTTGCTATGAAATATGATCTTACCGTACCTACCTGCCGGGTACTTGCACAATATTCTGATAAAATTCCGCTTCCTTATAAACGGTATCAGATCCAGCCGGTCTGGAGAGCTGACAATACTCAAAAAGGAAGATTCAGGGAATTTTTTCAATGTGATGCGGATACACTCGGATCATCTTCCATGCTTGCTGATGCGGAATTTATCCAAATGGGACTTTCCATTATGAAAAAACTCGGGTTTACCGATTATGTTGCAAAAATCAATAACCGTAAATTTATTGACGGACTTACCCAGTATGCGGGAGCTGACGCATCACAGTTTTATGCAGTTTGCGTGGCGGTTGATAAACTTGAGAAAATCGGTATAGATAAAGTTGTTGCGGAGATGAAATCAAAAGGAGTCAGCGACCATGTAATTGAAAAGATTGTCTCAGTCATTTCTCTAAAAGGATCACCATTTGATCTCATCGAAACACTCATGAATCTCATGAAGGGCGTTGAACAGGCTCAATCCGGTCTTGCTGAACTTAAAACACTCTTTTCCTATCTCAAACAGTCAGGAGTAAATGAAAATGAAGTTGAATTTGATCTTTCGATCATCCGTGGTCTTTCCTATTACACAGGACCCGTGTGGGAATTCGTGGTCAAAGATGGGGGAGTGGGATCAGTTGCAGGATGTGGTAGATATGACAAATTGGTCGGACTTTACTCAGGTAAAGATATCCCGGCAACAGGTGGCTCGTTCGGTATTGAGCGGATCATTGAAATCGTAAAAGAACGACGTCTTTTAAAAGGTAAACAGACAAGCACTGTATTAGTCACTGTATTTTCACCCGATTCGGTAAATGAAGCAATCAAAACCGCATCTTTCTTAAGAAAAAACGGTATATCTGCACTTTTATACCCGGAAGAGGAGGCAAAACTCGAAAAACAGCTTAAGTACGCTGATCGTAAAAAAATTCGCTATGTTATCATCGCAGGTCCCGAGGAAATTGCGCAAAACATGATAAAGCTTAAAGATCTCGTGATTAAGGAGCAAAGGGCCATAAAGAAAGAAGAACTCATACAATATCTCAAATCTCAAATATCAAATGTCAAATAGACATGGTAAATATCAAATCTATTACTATTTAAGATATTGATTTGAGCTTTGAATTTTGAAATTTGAATTTTTATTATGCTAATCAATCCCGACATTGCGATAATTGAGGCTCTCCCCGGAGTAGGAGGAGACGAGTCCAAGATATGGATGAGTGATCTTTTGATGTCTTATATATATCTATTATACTTTTCATCATTTCCCTGGCA
>CAZYXQ010000246.1:0-1672 GCA_964651235.1 uncultured Gammaproteobacteria bacterium | reverse complement strand
GTTGTAACAATAAAATGTACGCGGGCACTTCATGTGGATAATGAGAGACATGGAAGAATAAGACCATCAGTGTGGAGTGCTGCAATGGAGATTGCACCAATAATTTATCGTTGATCTACTGCGGAAAATGTGATGTTTAAAAATTAATGTCTATCTTTTTCATCTTTCCATCTATATCCAATCTTATTACTTCGTTTTTGATATCGAATACCTCCTTCTTTGGTTGTTATTTGTTCAAAATCGTCATATAAATCCTATTTGGGTTTTTGATTATTGTTTCCGGTACTGATTGGGTCAACTCTTATAATATCATCGGCTGTGTATTCCCTTAAGGGGGTATTTTGTTCAAAAGATATTTCATCAATTTTAGGTTTACTCAAATGGGCTTCAAGTATTTTATATTCCCTTTGTAAGGCTTGTAATTGTTTTATATAGTCTTTTATTTTGTTATCCTGATCAATTACTAATTTTTTAAGGTTATCACGTTCATTTTTTAATTTGTTGATTTCATTAATTAGTTCTTTATTAGAATTGTTATCAGAACTAGGTTCAGATTTATCCTTTTTTTGACCTCTCAACTTTGATAACCATTGTACCATACTCTAATAGAACAAAGAGACTACTATAAATCTTTTTTTGATCGGGGCTTTGACATCGTACGTAAGGATAATTGATGCCTGATACTGATGGGTTCCCTTTATCTCCTTCTTGGCATCGCCTCTATGAGATGAACACAGGTCTTGCTGGATCACCCAGTCCACCAATCACAATCTATAGATGTGCATGGAACCAGGGCAAATAAAATCCCCTTTCCAAGGTCTTCAAACCGGTTCCCTCTTGCACACCAGTATGTTTTTTTTCATGGGCAAGGGTTGTTTCCCGTAGGATAGAGATGCTGGCCGAATGGAGTGAAACTAATACCTATTTGTCATCAGATTCACTTTATACCGTTTTTTAACGAGATTTATACACGTCTTTGCTGAGAATCAGAGAGGAAATCCTGAAGTAAACAACATTTATTTTAGATGTCGATGAAGACAACTTGAAAGAGATTTATGGAAAAATTTATTCGCTGTCCGCACTGTGGAGCAAGAAATCTCTATATTGAAGATTATTGTTGGCGATGTAAGAAGCAAATTTGTGTTAATGTGGATGTTATCGAACAACGAAAACCAGATTCTCCTCCACATTCAGAATCAACAGAACCAGATGCAAAATGGTGGAACAATAAGGGAAATGAATATTATTTTGAAAAAGATTACGAATCTGCGCTCGATTGTTATTCTAAAGCCATAAAACTCGATCCGCACTTATGGGCTGGTTGGTATAATTCTAGTCTCGTATTATCAAAATTAGGAAGGGGAGATGAAGCAAGAAAAGCGAAAAAGAAAGCCGATGAAATAGGCAAACCTCAGCCTCCACACATAACAGATGATGTCGAAAAATCGGTTCAGGACACTGTCAAGACACCTAAAGAAGAATCACCGCTTGCCAGTCCGTCGTTCGAAAAAGTACATCCTGAAGATAATATTGAGAAGGAGACGTGTCTCAATTGTGGTGCGATTCTCCCTTACTCCCAGGGGCACTGGCCTGTTGGCAAGCCCAAGCTGTGTCCGAAATGTGGAGTCAGAGTAAAAGATCCGATAAAATATGGATCGAGAGATGGCCAAGG
>CAZYXQ010000245.1:0-1699 GCA_964651235.1 uncultured Gammaproteobacteria bacterium | reverse complement strand
CCATTGTATTGCGGATTATTTTCATTATTTCATCTTTAGGTGGCAGTTTTTCTTTTGAGTAATTTCCAGTAGGTAATTTTAAAATTTTTCCTTCCCATTCTCGTAATTTCAATTCATCATGAATTTTGTTTACAATCCAATCAATAGTATATGTATTATAAAGAATTAGCGTGTTCTTTGAACTTATACCACCCGACAAATCTGTATATTCGGTATCTTTTTCTGTTTCTTCAACTTGTGATTGTAATTCGATAAACCCTTTTGTATAATCAAACTCTTTATGTTCTTTGTTTGACTCTTTCTCTATAGCCTCTTTTTCGTAATTTATCTGATGCAAATCAAAATGAAATTTGGCACGGTCTCCATCTTTTTTTGGTGAAGAAACAAGTCTCATCTCAATTTCAAGAATCTCGTCAACTAACCCCTTAATGCTTCTTGACCACGCATCGTGGTTAAATACTCTAACCTTAGGTTGTGGCGTTTGATATTCTTCGGGTATTCTTAATCCTCTTCCTAAAACTTGTGCTATCAGTAATTTTGAATTAAAAGCGCGGTCTTCCATCGGAACGATTTGAAAAACATTTTTAACGTCCCAACCTTCTGTAAGCATTGAAACAGATACAATCCACTCAACTTCATTTTCTTTATTGTCAACTTCTTTAAGCTTTCTTGCATTTGCTTTATGCTCATTTGCAGAAGTAACGATCAGCACTTTGTTCTCGCAAGTTTCTAAGGGTATAGATTCTTTCTCGCATAGTTTTTCAATTATCCATGAACGTAATTGTTTCGCCTTTGTAATGTCTTTGGTAACAAGAATTGTTAATGGTTTTACTTTTCTGTATGAGTTTCTGTTTTGTTGATGGTTATCGTAGATTTCCTGGAATTTAACATCATCGTCTGCATCTTCATTTTTACTAACATAATCAACCATCTTAATCATCTTATCATCAACAGCTTGGCGCAATGAATACCGATATATTACATCGTTAAAATATTCATCCTGAATATAGGCTGTTCCCGTAAATCCCATTGAATATTTAAAATTGTATTCATCACTAAGTAAAAATTCTTTCCATTTTTTTATGTTCTTGCTTTCATTATCCCGCCCATCAACTGGATTAAAAATATGATGTGCTTCATCATTTAAAACTAATGTGCGTTCACCATTACCACCAAAACTATCTTTAATAGAAGAACCTGTCCTTTCATATACTGCATGAATATTCTCTATGCAGATATCACCTTCCTTGATTGTGACATCGGCTGTTTTAATAGAGGGATTTTTGATTTTGCTGTTCTCCGGTATTGATTTTAACAATACAGGGTCCGACGATAGTTTTCGGAATTTCTCCATCAATCCATCTTCAATTGTTAGTGAAGGACAAAGAACAAGTACTCTGTCAACAATGCCTAATCCAAGCATTATTTGAGCAATACCATAAATGACATAACTTTTGCCGGTACCAGTTGCCAAATCAATAGTTGCTGACATTTTCCCATTCATCTGTAACTTGCTCTCATATTCTTCGATACTATTATAGCGTGTTTTGAGTTCAGCCATTTTAGGGTTTAACCAATTCTCATGAACCAAATCATTAATGGAATAATATAGCCCTGAAACCAAAAAAACTATTGATTTAATAATGGCTTCTTTCTGATATTGCCGGTTGCTACACAATAAATCTAAAAACCTGTCCCA
>CAZYXQ010000244.1:0-1702 GCA_964651235.1 uncultured Gammaproteobacteria bacterium | reverse complement strand
GAAGTTTATCTTTGTCGGAATCTGCCATAAATGACCTCCCTAAAAGCTTTAAAAGATATATACCAAATTATATAAAATATGAAAAGAATAATATAAAGAGAGGGCTATAGGAAAAAGAATGAAACAGGAGGCGTATTCATGGCGAATTCTGAATTATTGGTAGTGAGGTTTGTGATGAGGGTTGTGTCGCGAATACTTCTGGTAATTGTGCGGCAGTGAACAGTGTAAGGAGGAATTATCCGGTAAACGACAACATCTACAAAGCAATAATAATGACAAATGAAATATTTCGAAGATTTACGTTCGAAATGTGTGACATGGAGCCGAGACGTGGAGAACGCGCTGGCGATTTCCCCTTGATTCTCCAGCAACTTGTTGGGCAATTATTTTAAAAACTTCTCAATTTCGTCAATGTATTGATTGGGTTTCCATCCTTTCATAAATTTATCTAGAAGAAATGTATCGCCAATTCCTAAAGCAACACAAATTATTGTAGATATACCACCTGTCAATAAACTATCTAATACAATTCCAGCACCAGTTAAAATAGAGAACCTAAGTCCTTTGTAGGGCAGTTTATCAATCCAGCTCGATGCAATAATTGCTTGATAATATTCTCTAATTAAAGTGGCATCAGGTTCTTGCTCTTGGAGCCAATCCTTAAATCGTTTACAACTATCCAATAATGGTATGATATCATTGAAGTTCTTTTCGCCACTATTTATTACTTCCCTTATTTTTTTTGCATTTGATATCACAACATTTTGAAACAATTCTATTTTATTGGCACTTTCGCTTGTTTTCTGAATTATGGATTTTAATTTAAGACCGATTATTGCAGAATTTAATGGATTTGTGAGAATTTCAGAGTCGTAGTGAGCTGATAAAAATAAATCTTCATTTGCTTTAAGAATTGTGTCGATTAAGATTGATCGAGTCAGAGTGCTTTTGGGGTCTGGGAAATACAATTTACTCCGAGAATCATTTAATTTGGCTAAATCAATGTTGGTAAAGATATTAAATCCCTTATCGTGTCTTACGACTCTGAAATCCCAATTCTGGGGAAGTTTATATTCAGGCGCAAAATGGTTGATAGCTAATTTGATAGCTGATTTAGTAAATTCATTGTTATCAAGGTCACGCCGAGCAATTTCCGGGATACCTTTTTCAATTGGCACTATTTTTTCATAGTCAATGAACTCTATTTTATCTAAAATTCGACCACCTACTCGACGGCTTTTGCCTCTTTTCTCCGACCCCTTTTCAAGCATTTCAAAAAATAAGTCCTCATAGTCAGGCTCCTTTTTCCCACGACTTAGCTTTATGACGGTACCATAGTCAAAGGTCTCTTGGTGTGTAAATTCAGCATTAGTTCTTGTTGCAGTTAAAGCTGGAGAAAATGAGAGAGAAATGTGTTTATTGTTAATGAGATATTCAAGGGTATCTAGCCCAACCTTATTGACCATATTGCGCAGCATGGACATGTTGGCTATTATGTGAACTCTATTGTAAAAAACTAGGCATTCAGCAAGAAGGCCAATGTCTACTTCAGCATTTCCTGGCAGACTTTTCTTAAATATAACTGAATCGAACATACCTTATAGTAGTTGTTAATGCCCAACGTCCGCTTATTGCAGATGTTCGACTATTCCTTATATTCATCAAAAAATCTTGATTTAAACTGCGATTTGCTGATATTGTG
>CAZYXQ010000243.1:0-1705 GCA_964651235.1 uncultured Gammaproteobacteria bacterium | reverse complement strand
CATCTTCAATTAAGCTTGTAGTTATTAAACTTAAATAATCAATCAAAGTTTGATAATGCAATAAATATAAATTATTTTTTGAGAGATATCTTGCAAGGGCCGCAACAAAGAGAATAGCCTGATAATACTGCTTGGAATTGTATAGCAAGGTTGAGAATAGATAAGCCTCCAAAAACACTTGAAGCCTATTAATGTGATTGACGCACTCTGTCTTGAACCATCTTTTAGTATATGCTTCAATAGCGAAGGAATCCAATGCGCGGCCGTTCTTGATTTTCGAATAAATGTCGAAGAAGTCTCCAACAATGGTTGGATCATTTTGCAGATTGAAAAAAGGTTCTAGCCCGTATCTTACAAAGTCTTCAACAAGATCCAATTTCTCAATGCTATAAATAGGATCGATGCTGTACTTTGTCCAAATGAATTTATTGAATTCTTGAAATGCAAGGGTGGCTGGTGGCTTGATGGCACCTGTTGTTACAAAAAAAATCTTTTTACGAATGTTGACATCAAAATTTGGATGTGAAAGGTTGTTTATAACTGCTTCAAAGAGTTGAGGCTGGATTTCTTCTCTGTATTTTGCCAGATTTATATCCCCCACCTTAAGCTGGAACACATACTGAACAGAGTTGTTGTTTTCGTCCTTTTTAGCAATGATGTCTTTACCAAACTCTGTAGAACCGTGAATTATATGTACGTCATAATATCCTTTCAGAAATAGAAGAGATGAAAATGGAAGAAAGAATTGTATTTCTTTAATCGATTCTAGATAATCTTCTGCAACCCTTCTCAGCATAATAAGCTTTCCTTTTTTGGTTTATGATTTCCTCGTATCTTGTTTTGTAGAGCGATTCCTGTGATTTTAGCTTTGCAAAATTTTTTGCCATATCAGGAGACATGACCATCGTTGGAAGCATAGGATTTCCTTCTTGATCGAAATCAATGTGAATTTTTTCTAGCAATTCTATAAGCATTTCATGGCTCAGACCCTTTCCCTTCCCATTAACAACATTGCCGGTAAAATCAGTAACCTGAGTAAGAGTCTTAAACATCATTTTCTTAATATCTGCAAGCAACTCCTGTGCTAAGTCATAGATATCAGTACATACCTTTTCCAAGTTAAAATTATTGACATCTTCTACAGTTCTAGAAACAGTAGAGGACAACAGCCTCATTGGTGTTTCCAACTTCTTATCTTCTGATCTATAAATTGCACCGCCAGAATGTAGCGTTCTAGCACAAGAAATATTACCGACCAAGGGGTCCGACGAATTGATATAGTTTGAGTATTTTCTTAATATTTTCGCATCGACTTCTGGAGTATTTTTAAACATTGTATCCTCTGTCATTCATACTTTTATGTTTTGATGTAATGGTGCATTTTATTTACTGCTTCGATATTATTATATGCTTATTTCCTGAAATATCAAACAAGCATCGATGTAAAGTAAAAGTGAAAATACTATCTAATTCGAAAACTGATGACATCTGTTTATTTCCAGAAGAAATATTGTATTGGCGGAAAGATTTGGGAAATCTCCCTTACAGGAAGGCGTTGATAAAAAAGTGGCATTAATAATGTTCAAAATCACCAAGATTGACGGCTTCGCTGGTTACACCTTGTGGTGGGAAAGGTTCAGATCACGCCATTTTTTTACCCGCTGCTTTTAAAGAGCAGGAAAATGGTCTTTTCGCTGCTCGTCTT
>CAZYXQ010000242.1:0-1726 GCA_964651235.1 uncultured Gammaproteobacteria bacterium | reverse complement strand
CGGTCTGTTCAGAAAATCTACTTGTTTTACAAAATCTTTTAGATGGTTTTAAACAGACCGGTCATATCGAAGGCGGAGATGAAATTGGAACTTTTTTATCCGATATATTTCATGGAGCCAGTCAAGAAGAAGCAGAATATATGTTAAAATGGTTTTCTGATTTCCTTACATATTCAAATGAATAGTTAAGTCTTCAATCTGGTTCTTGTGTATAAAGTTAAAAAATTGTATTATTGTTCATATGAAAAAACTTATGATTATTGATGCGGTTTCAAAGGTGGGAGAGAATATTGAGCTTATGGGGTGGGTCAACACCAAACGGGATCATAAAAAAATTGTATTTATTGATTTGAGGGATAATTCCGGAATTATCCAAGTAGTGGGTGGAGAAGACTTTAAAAGCCTAAACCCTGAAGATGTGGTTTCCATAAAGGGACTGGTAAAAAAAAGACCGGATAAGCTTGTTAACCCCAAATTAAAGACGGGAACAGTAGAGATTGAGGCTCATTCATATATACTTCTTGGTAAAGCAGAAGAACTTCCCTTTGATATGGGTAAAGATCCTCTTGATGTCACGCTCCCGGTCTTACTTGATTACCGTTCACTAACCCTTCGCCATCCACGGATAAAAGAAATCTTTAAAGTCCAAGAGACGATTGTCCAGACATTCAGAAGTACTATGAAATCGCTTGAGTTTACGGAATTCCAAGCTCCCACAATCGTCGCAACAGCAACCGAAGGAGGAGCTGAAGTTTTTCCCGTATCATACTTTGATCATAAGGCGTTCCTTGCGCAAAGCCCTCAGTTTTACAAACAGATAATGGTATCAATTTTTGAAAAAGTATTTACTGTTGCCCATGCATACCGTGCTGAACCTTCAGTTACTACCCGCCATCTCACGGAATATGTGGGGCTTGATGCGGAGATGGGATTTATATCAAGCTGGACTGAGCTTATGGATGCTGCAGAACACCTGGTTAAAGAGCTCTTTAAAGCAATCAAAGAAAAGCATCAGGACGCCCTTACTCTCTATCAGACTGATATTCCTCTGGTTAAAGAACATATCCCGCGAGTCAAGCTGAAAGAAGCACAACAGATCATTTTTGATCGTACGGGACGTGATATCCGAAACGAACCTGATCTTGACCCTGAAGGAGAAAAGGAAATGTGGCGTTGGGCTAAAGAACAAAAGGGAAGTGAGTTGGTATTTATCACCCACTACCCCACCAAAAAAAGACCTATGTATACCTATCCAGATCCGGAACACCCGGAGGAAACATTGAGTTTTGATATGATCGGTAGGGGACAGGAATGGATTACCGGAGGCCAACGTATTAATGACTTTACACAACTTGAGTCTAATATGAAAAAATGGAACTGTGATCCAAAAAGCTTTGAAATCCCCTACCTGCAGGCATTTCGTTATGGTATGCCTCCTGAGGGTGGATTTTGCTTAGGACTTGAACGGATCACCATGAATATACTGGGACTTTCCAATATCCGTGAAGCCACTCTTTTCCCCCGGGATATGGAACGGATCGATATAAGACTTTCCCAACAATCATCATGAAGAATCATCATACCAAATACAGACAATTTCTTCTTTTTCTTTTTTTTACTTTTCTTTTTCTGTTTTATCCCGGTGATTCTTTTTATTACCGTATATTTGCTTATCATAGAAATGCGTTTCAACCCCAACCAACACCTTCTCTCATCCGATTATTAC
>CAZYXQ010000241.1:0-1736 GCA_964651235.1 uncultured Gammaproteobacteria bacterium | reverse complement strand
ATCAAGGAATTAAAACCTCTAATATTGATACGAGGTAATACCTTAATAGAAAAGTGTCGGTTCTTAGGAAATGAGAATAGGCGCTTGATCAGACACATTCAGGTAATGAGGGCTCAGAGAGACGCATATCAATCTTATATTTCATGGATTGATGATACCTTGGTACCTCCAAGGGAAAAAGAAAAAAAACGACTCCAAAGTCTGTTAAAAACATATGAAGAAAACCGTAAGATGTATGAAGCAGAATTAATGAGTTTATTTGATTCGGCATCAAACGAAGATAGGGAGAGGTCTTCCAATGGATAGATATGAATTAATAAAAGTCCCATCAGATCATGCATTAAGAACATGGGAGTTTGTATCCGGGAAATACGGACATCGTCTGAAAGAAGGAATTCAATCTAACAGGATTGATCGAATAAGCCTTAATGATAATACCCTTGTCATTACAACGTATGGGAAAAGGGGATTAACTCGGGTATTTAATTTGCGTACAGGTCTTCCAGCAGGGAATGATTTGAAAAATGACTCCATTATGAAACCAAGATGCTTTCTTGCGAATGAAGGAGACTATATTATAAGATATTCTCCCGATCACGATGTATTTGAAATCATCGATAATACGCAAACTGGAAAATTGCGGACTCTCGAATTCCCTCGTCAATGTCATTGTTATTGTTTTTCGAACGACAGTCTGAGATTCTTAACTGTTTCACGCATTAATCTTTTGCAGGAATGGGATTTATTAACAGGTGAATGTATAAGAGAGCATAGACTAGAGCACAACCTTACCCCTGTTAAGAAGATTTGTATTACAAGTAATGGCATTTTAGCGGCCGGTTACGACAGCATCGTCAACCTTTATAGCTCAGATGGAAAAAGTCTAGAAACATACCGTACACCATCAAAATGTGTTTATCTGTTAGCAACATCACCTGATGAGCGACATCTGGTTATACGAGGAATTGAAAATAAGGTATTTTTTATCAACCTGCTGACGAAGCGAGTTGATAAAACCCTAGCCTGTGGAAACGATATAACCACCGTCATGAAATTTTCAAATAACGGGAAAACGCTGATTACTTACCATCACGAACGACCTACTGCAACACGCATTTGGGATCTCGAAAAGCTTTCACATGATAAATTTGTTTCAAAACATGTTAAATCTCCGCGATTCATTTATATAACAGGCGGGTCAACAATGATAGTTGGTGATAAAGAGCGGGATGACCGCTTGCAGTTCATTGACATAGCCTCCGACAAGCTTCTGGGCAGTTTTTATAATTTCCGAGATGGTTACTTATGGGAGACACCGTCTGATGAGAGTGAAAGTGGTGCGGGTCTTTTTTGGAGTGATATAATACAAAAAATAATCGATGTAATTGAATATAAAAATAATACCACTGTCACAATCACGAGTTCAGCTATAAAAGAATCTTATTTTTTGCATCACCTTGACCAATTTTCTGTGATGGCTCGAATCAATAACCGCTGGGCGGATTATCAATCTATGCGCCAAGATTATTTAAATTATAAACAAATAGCCATTCAAGATATAAATTCAGACTTACTAAAGTTTTTACCCGATACAATGCAGGGAGGTAAAGTATGAAACGTTCAAACACAATTGAAAAGTATGGTGATAAACAAATATTTCTTGCAAACAAGGAAACTTTTCTTCATCCCGATGAAATTTCTATTTCCAATAAATACGGGTTTGTTAGGGATACATA
>CAZYXQ010000240.1:0-1763 GCA_964651235.1 uncultured Gammaproteobacteria bacterium | reverse complement strand
ATACGAGATTCAAGGACGTGACTGGAGTTCAGACGTGTGCTCTTCCGATCTGCATTTGGGGATTGGATATGCTTTTCAAAGCCCTCCTCGTTTCAAAGGCATAAAAGTCCGCGAATTATTAAATCTTTCTATGTCTAGCGGCTCGGGAGAAGATAAAATATGCGATCTTTTGTATAGCGTAGGATTATGTTCTCAGGAATATCTTGACCGCGATATGGATGCAAGCCTTTCGGGAGGCGAGATTAAAAGAATTGAGATTGCTTCAATTCTTGCAAGAAATTTAAAACTGGCTGTTTTTGACGAACCGGAAGCGGGCATAGATTTATGGAGTTTTCACAGGCTGGCAGAAACATTTAAAGAAATGCATGAAAAAACTAATGCCACTATTGTTCTCATTTCACATCAGGAAAAAATATTGGACCTTGCCGATGAAATAATCTTGGTAGCAAACGGCGGAATTGAAAGAAATATACCCAAAGAAGACATTTTGAGAAAAGGTTTTATAGACGATAAATGCAAATGCCGAGCTAATTGCGGGAAAGCAGGTGATAAGAATGCTGAATGCATTGGATAATTTAATGCTTGAAAAAGTCGCCGATATGCACGATATACCCAAGGGAGCCTACAATATAAGAAAAAACGGCGAAGGCATACAAAAAAATACGACAGCAAACATAGATATTATAATTAAAAAAGACCGCCCAGGCATTGATGTCATCATCAAGCCCAATACAAAAGGTGAAAGCGTATATATTCCGGTTATTGTCACAGAACAAGGCATCACCGATGTTGTTTATAACACATTTGAAATCGGAGAAAACGCGGATGTGGAAATAATAGCAGGCTGCGGCATTCACAATTCCGGTGATCATAAATCGCAGCATGACGGCATACATGAATTTTTTATAAATAAAGGCGCACGCGTAAAATATTCGGAAAAACATTACGGTCAGGGAGAAGGCACAGGGAAAAAAGTCCTTAACCCGAAAACTATTATTCATGCAAAGGAAAATACTACGGTCGAACTTGAATTAATTCAGATTATGGGAATCGACAATACGGTCCGTGATACCGAAATACAGCTTTCTGACGGAGCAAAACTTATCATTACGGAACGCCTGCTTACAAATATGGAGCAAAAAGCTGCTTCAAACATTACAGTGGAGTTACTTGGAGAAAACAGCAGCGCTCAAATTATTTCGCGTTCTGTAGCACAGGGAAAATCGGAGCAGACATATTATTTTGATTTAATCGGTAAAAATAAATGCAGAGGTCATATTCAATGCGACGCTATTATTATGGATGACGCTGTTATAACTTCAACGCCAAAAATCTCCGCGCATCACAGCGACGCGCAGCTGGTGCACGAAGCGGCTATAGGCAAACTTGAATCAGTGCAGTTAATTAAATTAATGTCGATAGGGCTTACAGAGAAGGAAGCGGAAGACACAATATTAAAAGGATTTTTAAAATAGCAGCAAATTAATCTGAAAATTATATATTCAAAAATTAAAGGAGAGTTAATTATGGATATTCTAAAGTTTGCAATAAATATGGAAAAAGAAGGAGAAAAATACTACAAAGAACAAGCGGACATTAATAAAAACAACAGTCTGCATACGGTTTTTATAAATTTGGCAAAAGACGAATGCCATCACGCAAAGATTATAGAAAATAAATTAGAGGGAACAGCATATCATCCTGAGGCTGAAATAAGCAGTTGGACTAAAAATGTGTTTGATGATCTGAAAAGCTTTAAGATG
>CAZYXQ010000239.1:0-1764 GCA_964651235.1 uncultured Gammaproteobacteria bacterium | reverse complement strand
AAACAGGATCCGCTGTCCGTGGAGCCGCAAATTACGGACGTATACCTCACATTGCTGGAAGAAAAGCAGGTTCAGTTAACCAATCCCTTTGCTGCGCAAATAACCAAAGAAGAAATGGAAAAATATGATCCGTATGCGTGGCACAGGCGGGCTGCTTTTGCTTCAGGTCTTGTTTTGATTACATTTTTAATTGCTTCTTTTGCCTTGCAACTGGCCTCGGTGAAAAATCGTAGAAATCAGGTGGGTCAGTTAGTGGCTTCTTTTCCTCAGGGATATGAGAAAAAAGCGCATAAACTATTTACGGATAACTATTTTAAGGATCATTTTCTGCTGCAATTTACTCCCGGTTTTTTCAGGAAACAACATGAAGAAATGAACCGTGATTTAATTGAATCGATGCGCCGTTATTATTTTTATCCGCGTTTGGACAACTACTCGTCGCAAGCAAAAAATACAGACATTATCGGCAACCTCAAAGTGCAAATGAGTGATCCCGGCAAACATAATATTGAAATTAGAGAAGGATCTCAGGAAAAATTCATGCTGATAGTCGGACTGCTCTATGCGACGGAAAAAAATGAACTGGGAAAAATGATAAAAAGCAATGTCCGTCAGGTAGCGTCTGTCCTGGCCATACCGGAAACGCTCATCAATGATTATATCGGAAATAATAAATCGGAATGGCCCGTCACCTATGACTTGAAGGGTGTTAAGCTCGTTCAGCAGGAGAACTATGTAGAAGAACTGAAAAAGATGATTGATATCCATGGAGAGTCATACTTCACGCGCCTTACGGAACTGAATAAACAACAAACTGTCGGTGAAGTCGAACTGGAAAATCTATTACGCGAAACTGATCATTTTCTTATGATCATAAAACAATACGAGGTCCACAATTTCTATATAAAGATTGCTGATTTGCTGAAGAAGGAAATAAATTTAATGTTCGATATTGATGCCCGGGAAACAACTCAGCCTCCTTTGGAAGGAGACGATATCGGACAGTTCCTGGCTTTTATTCAAAGTTCATCCATTAAACCATTGCAGACTTCCGGGAACCTCAGATTCGACAACTTTAAAGAAAACATAAAAATATTAATCAATTATGGCAAACTGAATAAAGATCAGAAGTACACTTTCTCCTGCAATAACAAAGAATTTACATTTTCCAGCCAGCAATGGAATGATCTTTTGAGCCGAAGTAGAGTAAGCGTTTTTATTCACAGGTTCATTTCTTCCTACAAGGTACGGAACGGTTTTCTGTTTTTTCCCTCTGAAAAGGAATTTGAAGATATTGTAATGAATCCGACTAATGACGGTGGTTTTCTGTTTGTTGGAAAAGCAACCGTGGATGGAAGATTTACGAAAACCGCATTGGAAAAAAGAGTAAAGCCATGTGTTACAGAATTGCCGTCGTTGATTAAAAGTCTTCCTGTTCCGGAAAGTGATAAGATTAAATTTATGGACTTTTTCCGCCGGGAAGTGGAATTTTACGGACAGAAATACGCCGATTCCTACCGCAGTTTTTATCTGCATTTCGATATGCGCATCGATTCCTCCGCTGCTCTTCGTTTTGCACTTAATCAAATGTTCCAGCCTTCATCAACGTTTATGACTTTTTTACAAACAATAAAGGAAAATACTCAGATCGATGCCGGCGACAACGAGTATATGAAGTTGATTGCCGGGAAAATGACGGACTTTGTTTTCATAAAAAGGCTGATAGATGATAAGAACAGTCCTACTCCTGAATTAGACAAATAT
>CAZYXQ010000238.1:0-1765 GCA_964651235.1 uncultured Gammaproteobacteria bacterium | reverse complement strand
TTTGATAGACCCATTAATAAAATTAAACTAAATTTGTCCTAAATGCACAACGGGTAATTAATAAATATAATTCCATTGTCCGCTGAAACATATTATAAACCGGAAGGATTATCTTTTTATGAAAATGGTGACTTATTAATATCGTCAGAGGGAGATAAAAAAGGATTTGTAAAAGGAACTATTAATTTAGTTAAGAATGAATGATTTACGCCCCCTAACAAGCGGTCATAAAACAGAGCGGGGCAGTGGTAATGTGAGCGTCACAGCTTGTTGCAAAGTCCGTTTCGGTGTATAAGTTACAGCTTCGAAATCCGCTCCGATTTTATACCGCCAATCCGTTAGCGGTCAGGCTAAAAGACGACACAGCAATAGAAAAACAGTTGACAAATGGGAATTTTTGACTTCTTAAAAAACAAACCAAAAATGACTGATGAAAAATCAGACAACCAAAATTTGACAAATAAGGTTGAGCTAAAAACTCATTTGGACAGTATACAAAAGGAAATTTTTCTTTTCTTGAAGCCGTTAGGGTTTAAGAAAAAAGGACGGACATTTAACAGAGAAACAGAAGACGGCATTTATCAAGTAATCAATATTCAAAGTGGCAGATACGAATTTGGTGACAAGTATGTGATTCCAGGATTTAGGGAAAACTATTATGGGAAGTTTACAGTCAATTTGGGAGTAATGGTAAAAGAGATTTATGAGCTTGAAAGCCACAACAAGTCCAAAGACATTTATCAGGACTACGACTGTCAAATAAGAGAACGACTACCACATTTGACAATTAAACAAGACCATTGGTGGTCTATTACTGACGACAACAACATAACAGCAAAAGAAGTTATTAACGGACTTGATTCACATGGACTTGAATGGCTAAATTATTTCGAAACGAGAGAAAAAATAATAAATAATTGGGTTGAAAAAGCTGACAGCAATTCACCAAGAGCTAAATTAGATGTTGCCTTAATTGTTCTCAATCAAGATAAAGAAAAAGGCAAAGAACTAATTCAAGATTATTACAACAACATTGCGGACAGGAAGCCACATAGAAATTATGTAAAAGAACTTGCAGAAAGGTTTGGAATTATTCTTAAAGACTAAGTATGGACATATTTTTTAAAGATAAACTACAACAAAAAGAAGCCCGAACCGCTAACAGGCGTTTGGCAAAAAAGCGGGTTCAGTGGCTGAATGAAGCTTTGTGCTTCGTATCAAGTTCAGTGCTGGCAGACAGTTTAGTGCTTCGAAATCCGCTTCTTCGCCAAGCGCCAAAACGTTAGCTGCTAGTTGAAAAAAGCGCAACAATCATGAGAATTACGAAATCTAAAGAGAGTTTTACCGGCAAGATAAATAATCAAGAGTATGCTGATATTTTATTTGAAGAACTTGTTGTTAAAAAGGCAAATATTATAAAATCAAAGTTTAAGAATGTTCATTTCAAAAACTGTTATATTGGGTTTGATTCAAATTACATGGATTGCACTTTTGATTCGTGCAAATTCTTCGGAAAATATAGTTCATTAGGCTCTCCTGATGGCAATTTGACAAAATATGATTCTTGTACTTTTCTGAATTGTAATTTTTTAGGTACAGAAATCCTTAATGGTACAAACTTTATTAAATGCAAATTTACAGGGCTTTTTAAAAATATTATCTTTAGAGATACTCAAGGGAAATTAAAGAGTATGGGGACTCAATTTTCCAACTGTGATTTGGAAGGATTAATATTTGACAATATAAGTATTTACGGCAAAAATTT
>CAZYXQ010000237.1:0-1768 GCA_964651235.1 uncultured Gammaproteobacteria bacterium | reverse complement strand
CTTGAGCCATATGACCGAAGAGCTTCAACCTAAGTACTCAGATATTATCTTGTACAACTCAGCTGCACCATTTAATAAGTATTCAGTTATTCTTCAATTATTTTTATCCGCTTTTCCAGTAGCCTCTGATATTTATTCTTTAATTCATCAGATAGAAAACACTGATCCAATAACTCGAAAAATGAAGGTTTCGCAGCATCAATCTCTTGAAGTGTACCATCGATAACCTTGTCAGTTAGTCCACAACGTTCCTTCCCAAAATAATCAACAAGCACTTTTCGGGTGAGTTTTCTCTTTTTTCCGGCAATAGATAATGCGATTTCTTCAGCACCGCCTTTTAAAACAATGGTTGAATTTACCAGGTCATAGGCCGGAGACAGCTCAATTTTTTCTCCTTTCCTGATCACGGAAAAATTTTTGAGGTGCATATCTTCATTACCGGTAAGAAAATTAAAAAGCACAAGCCGGAACAATTTTGACTTCTCAACTACCGGGAAAGTACAATACTCGTCAATGAGCAAAATCAGTTTCTCCATCGTATAATTGTACTTCGTATCTCTTGACAGTCCCGCTAATTGCGCAAAATCTTCAAGCGGAATTTTGTCCTTATGCCCTGCCCTGTCAAACCGTTTTATAAAATATGTCAGTGTCATATCTTTGGACCAGATCATGCCATGCAACGGAACGTTAATTCCGGCTGATCTTGCCATCCGCATGGTCACATCTTCGTTTTCCGGAAGCTGAGGATAGATATGATGCTGCGGTTTAAGGATATATTTTCCGCCGGTATCAACCAGTTCAAACCTGGAATCTTTAATATTTAAGATCGCACTGAGTTTTGGTTGAACACCCTGTATCGATAATTTGGTTGCCCTGGTCATGGCCTCCGATCTTTGTTCGGCAGCCGTGTATTCAAGCAATTCCAGCCTTTCAAGATTTTGCGATAAGAGTTTTAATCCCTTTTCGCTGTATAAAGACTTCCCGCAGGCCTCGTAAGTGATGGGGCAAGGTTTCATGCAGATGCCTCCTTCACTGTAACGGACCCTACCGTATCATTCCCAACCATCATTAATTGCGAAAAAAGATCATTCGAGTCAACTTTTCCCTGTTTTAACAAGCCTTCCAACTGGTGCCCTTCAGGTAAAAGTCCATCAAAGAATGGCGGAAAATGATCGAATGTGAAAGATTTCCGGCTGACCGGCATGGTAAGTGAGACGGGCAATCCGGAGTATCCATCATTATATGTGAAGCTGTATTCTTTTCTGAAAATAACTTCAGAAAGCACCCCGGCCTCTTTTCCGCATACATAAACTTTAGCTGTTCTCATCTGTATTCAATATTTGGTTCATCAGATGACTTTGCAAGACAACCTTTATATTCAATACTATGAGTATCTTCCTCAAGGTATCCAATTGAATTGTTTCTTTGCCTTTTTCAAGATCAAAAACCACAGTTTTACCGACGCCTGCCATCTCCGCCAGTTGGAGTTGGCTGAGTCCGGCTGCTTTTCTGTGCTTCTTAATTGCTTTTGATAAAATATCCGGGTTGAGCATAATTACCGTTTTAGCGGCAAAGATACAATAATTTACTAAGAAAGTCAAGAAATATTCATAAAATTACCGCTATATAGGTATATTTTAACTTATTTCTATGCTTTTTGATATTATTAATCCGCATTTACCGCTTTAGCAGTAATAACTTATAACCATTTTACAATTATACCCCTTCGGGTATATTTATGATTTCCGACCTAATTGCATAAAATCAT
>CAZYXQ010000236.1:0-1768 GCA_964651235.1 uncultured Gammaproteobacteria bacterium | reverse complement strand
TCTTCGCCTGAAGGCGAGGGTTTTTCTCCCAATCCCCGAAGGAGACAATAAAAAATATTCTGTCTGTCATTGCGAGTTCACGGCAGTGAATGTGGCAATCTATCTGTTTAACCGGCAACTGGTTGTTTATTCTTGCATTAATATCTCGTTGTTGTATTATTCACCATGTAACGTCAAGTAATTGTTATAGTAGCATTTTTAATTAATCGAATGTCGATACATTATATTTTACGATTCAGCCCATTTCTTTTATAATACATAAAAAAGGATTCGCCGATGCAAGATTTAATACACTTTACATCTGTTCGTTTCCATCGCTACAAAACATTTTATGACTATTCACTCAGTCTCAAACGATTCAACGTACTGGTTGGTCCTAATAATGCCGGAAAATCAACAATCATTGGGGCATTCCGCATTCTTGCAGAGGGAATGAGAAAGGCTTATACTCGAAACCCTGTTTTCGTTCCCGGACCTGAAGGTAAGATTCAAGGCTATATGGTAGACTTAAAAGATATACCCATTGCTTCAGAAAATATTTTCTACGATTACGATGACTCTCAGCCAGCCAAGGTAATATTTCGTTTATCCAATGGAAATCATCTTATGCTTTTTTTTCCAGAAAGGGGTGTCTGTTCTTTAATATGCCAAAATACTGGTCGTCCAATATCGTCTACTAGATTATTCAAATCACAGTTCGATGCACCAATCAGCTTTGTTCCTATCCTAGGTCCAGTCGAACATAACGAACCGTTGTTCCAAAAAGAGGCGGCACGACTAGCACTTCTCACTTATCGAGCTGCTCGTAATTTTCGCAACATTTGGCATCATTATCCTGATGAGTTCGACAATTTTCGTGCTTTAATTCAGACCACATGGCCCGGAATGGACATTGACAGGCCTGAGATTGACACTACCCACGAGAAACCCCTATTGAGAATGTTCTGCCCCGAGAAGCGCATTCCAAGAGAGATCTTTTGGTCTGGATTTGGTTTCCAAGTTTGGTGTCAGATGCTTACATATATTGTTCGCGGACAACGTTCTTCCTTGTTCATGATCGATGAACCAGACATCTATCTCCATGCAGATCTTCAACGCCAGCTTCTCGGAATACTGAAAAACTTGGGCCCGGATATCCTTATAGCCACTCACTCGACAGAACTTATTAGTGATGCTGATCCAGATGATCTTGTAATAATCAACAAAAGACATGCATCTGGGAAACGTATAAAGGATCCTTCTGAACTTCAACATATATTTCACGTTTTAGGTTCCAATCTGAACCCTATTCTCACTCAACTCGCGAAGACTAAACGCGCGCTCTTTGTTGAGGGCAAAGATTTCCAAATATTGTCACGCTACGCTCGAAAATTAAAATTTGATCAAGTAGCAAATCGCTCTGATTTCGCAGTCATCCCTGTCGAAGGGTTTAACCCGAAGAAGGTACGTGATTTCACTCACGGCATTGAGACCACTCTTGGCACAAAGGTTATAACAGCTGCAATTTTTGATCGCGACTATAGATCATTTGAGGAATGCAAGGCTGAACTAACTTTGCTAAAAAAACATTGTCACTTTGCCCATATTCATACAAGGAAAGAATTAGAAAACTTTCTTCTAGTTGATAGACCACTCAAAAGAGCTATTGAGCAACGCATCACAGAAAAAGGACAACGTACGGGGAATACAGTGGTATATAAAGAAGATATTGATTCTCTTTTGATGACGATAACGTAACCACTACGACATAAAATTCAGGCTAAATACC
>CAZYXQ010000235.1:0-1772 GCA_964651235.1 uncultured Gammaproteobacteria bacterium | reverse complement strand
AGACTGCCGGCAATCAAATTTAGAGAAAATTTTCAGAGAAACATTGAAAGTGAAGAACAAAAATTCTGCTGCAGTCGGCTATTTTAAATTATGACAAGACCGTTTTACCTCCATATACGATCTCAATTATCACGAAATACCGGTTTCCCCATTCCATTATTGCAGCAAAAGGCATTTGAGCAGAAGCAGAGGAAGATAAGAACTGGTTCTTCGATTCTTTTACCCACGGCATAATGTTTCAAGAGCCATATCAAGTTATAACTTATAATATCAATATATTATTGTGCCTAGGCTAGGCAGCTCAGGCACATACTGAGGAACCTCGGTGCTGCTGGGAGTAGTTATGCAAAATCTCAATACAGAGGAGGTAGGGAGGTCAAGAAATAGTCGCAGAATTGGAAAATTTGGGTCGATCAATTGAACCCGACTGGTGAAAACGTCCTGGTACTGGGACATACAGACTCTTAACATTACTTTACAATATGTTATAAATATTGAGCTCTTGCAAATGTTGAATTATAAATCATCAATGGAAACTGTAATAAAAATAGACCCCTCAACAGACAGCAGATGGAATCATTTTGTGGATAACCATCCACTTGGCTGGATTGTGCATCTATCCGAATGGAAAACAATCTTAGAAAATAGTTTTCCGCATATGGAACCACATTATTTAGCAATCATCGATTCAACAACTAACAAAATAAAAGCTGCCTTGCCTCTATTTAAAATTAACAGTTGGCTTACAGGAAACAGATTAGTAAGCCTACCTTTTGCCACATTATGTGACCCTTTAATATCAAATGAGCAGGAACTAAACATGATGTTGGACGTAGTTAATAGTTTTGTACGAAGATGGTCGTTTCGGTCTATAAACATTCGTCTTTTTCGTTCTGCTCCAATGATTTCAGATACAATGCATATTAACTCTACTCTATATAAAACACATCAGCTTCAGTTGAATAATGATCCGGAGAAAACAAAAAAAACATTCAATCGTAATATTAGAAGAATAGTTGGTGCTTTCGAGAACAATGATTTGCATCTGCGAATTGGAGAAACAGAAAACGATGTTTTGTTATTCCATCAGCTTTACTCAAGAACCAGAAAAAGACTCGGCCTGCCGTCGCAACCTTTCATTTTTTTTAAAAACATTTTTGACGCCTTTTTCGTTCAAAAACGAGTTATGCTTCTCTTAGCGGAACATAAGGCAACAACGATAGGAGGGCTAATTGTATTTAAGTACAAGGATAGAGTGTCATCGGAGTTTTTAGCATCAAACATTGAAGACCGGCACTTAAATACTGATCATTTTCTTTATTGGAATGCCATAAAATTATCATGTCTGGAGGGATTCAAAATCTACGATTTCGGCAGGACAGCATACAATAATAATTCCTTGTCTGAATTCAAAAGGAGATGGGGAACAACGGAATTGGAGTTACCCGAATACTGCATCCCAAAGGAAACTACCAGGGAATCAACTACAAGTTACAGAATTGTGCAAAACTTATGTAAAATATCTCCAATGCCTGTGTTTAAATCTTTAAGCTGGTTTTGCTATCGGCACCTGGGTTGAGTTTTAGAGAATCATTCTTTTTTGCTCGTATAAGCCTATTGCCTCATAAATAAATGTTACCGAAAGAAGGAGTATCTTTTTGAGTTTCTTTTCGATGATGTTTCTTAACTCAAACGTGAACATTTTTTCGACATCTTTGATTTGTTCCAGCACACCTTTTTCTCCTTTGCCCCAGACGGCTCTTTGTTCCGTC
>CAZYXQ010000234.1:1123-1786 GCA_964651235.1 uncultured Gammaproteobacteria bacterium | reverse complement strand
TCCTGCAGACCGGCTTCCAGCAGGCAGTTCTTGAACGCTCTCACTTCACGGACGTTTCCGGGCACCACCCGGTAATATACCGGCATCTGTGTTTTGGCTGAATAAATGTAAAAAAGGTTGACCTGCGGATCAAAATTCAATTGGCTGTTATACCCTTTACGTGAAGGAGTGATCAGGTTTGAGTTTGAGAAGATATGCGTCGAGTCCATCAGCAGATAGTCGTCACGTTTGATAAATGCCTTCATGTACCTGAGCATCTGTTCGTGCTTGCCGCCAATGGTCTTCAACACCAGGCTGGCAGTTTTCTCATTGAACGGTGATCCTCCGGTAAGTTCCTGCAGAAAGCTTTGGGATAACCGGAAAGCGATATTCTTAAGAGGACAATGGTATACAAACCGGCAATAGGCAATGGCAAGAATAGCTTTCCAGTGCTTAGGAAAAACCTCCTGAAGCACACCAGTATATTTAGCAAATGCCTTGGTAACAAGTAAGGAGACTCCATATTCCCTGCAAGGAGGTCTGGATTGCGGTACCGGTTCAAGAGCCTGTTCAAGCTTACGTTTGCCGGAAGGGATAAATCCTTGTTCGGTGATCCGGCCGAGTATCTTCCCGGTGATCTTTCGAGGCTTCTTTCGCTCCTTATCGTAAACGGTCCTGTATTCA
>CAZYXQ010000234.1:0-1113 GCA_964651235.1 uncultured Gammaproteobacteria bacterium | reverse complement strand
TACCTCTGATCAGCCGGAGCTCGGTACCCGGTCTTTTGTGGATGGTAGCCCACTGCGGATGCTTTCCAGTCGTCATATAATACGTGTTCACGTATTACAAAGAAGCAACAAGAATGCAGTGGTGTCAAGGGTTTTTTATTACTTTTATCAACTAATACGTGTTAATTTCCGGGTTAGAGTTTAAACCAATTTACTGACGGCTCCTATCATTACAAATCACTTGACAAGCATGATTTGAGTGAATTATCAAAGTTTTTGTATTCGTTTGATCAATCGCAAGTAAAAACTTTTGAACCACATGATTTTGATACAGAAACGCTCAAACGAATAAACAAAAACACTTCATTCTATATGTTTGGCGTTTTTGATGGAGCTGCTGCCTTAGTAGGATATTTCTTTTTACGATGTTTCCTGAATCGCAAAGCTTTTATGGGGCGTATTGTATCCATGACACATCGCAACAAAGGTATTGCAAAAAAAATGTCAAAAATCCTCCACCAGATTGCATGGCAAAGCAAGTTCAGGATTTTTTCTACAATTGATCCGGAAAATATTGCTTCACTGAAGTCACAGGCGGCTGTATGTGATTATACAGTGATACAAACAGTAAGCAATGGATATCTATTGATTGAGTACGAACAAAGAAAAGCCAAAAGAGAATCAAACCTCCAAAACAGCTAAAAAGCATGTACCCATTATTTAAACGGATATTTGATTTTATCATCAGCCTTACAATTTTCAGCCTCTTTTTACCCTTCTTTATAATCATTACATTGTTATTGCTGATTTACAATGAAGGAAAACCCTACTTTTTTCAAACCAGACCGGGTAAAAACAATCGCCTTTTTAAAGTAGTTAAGTTCAAAACAATGAACGAAAAAAAAGACAGCGTTGGCAACCTTTTACCTCCAACTGAACGTATTACTTCAATAGGAAGATTAGTCCGTATCACATCGTTAGATGAAATACCCCAGTTAATAAATGTTATAAAAGGCGATATGAGTCTCGTTGGCCCTCGTCCTTTACGAGTTGAATACCTTCCCCATTATTCTTCGTTTCAAAATCGCCGTCACGAGGTTAAACCAGGTATTACAGGTTGGGCCCAAATAAATG
>CAZYXQ010000233.1:0-1795 GCA_964651235.1 uncultured Gammaproteobacteria bacterium | reverse complement strand
GAGCTTGTAAAAAATTGGAAGAATTTTGAAAAAAAAGAAGTAACAAAGGAAGAAGCAATAGCGTTGTACCGTAATAACGAATATAAAAAAGAGTTAATTAAGGAGCATGACAACCTGGGAGAACAGATTACTCTCTATATGTCCGGTAACTTCACTGACCTCTGTAAAGGGGGACATCTAGACGATCCTACCCAAATAAAACACTTTAAACTTTTATCTGTAGCAGGTGCTTACTGGAGAGGTAATGAAAAAAATAAAATGCTCACTCGTATTTATGGCACAGCTTTTTTTACAAAGCAAGATCTGGAGGCATATTTAACTCATTTAGAAGAAGCTAAAAAAAGGGATCATCGTAAAATCGGTAAAGAACTGGGTCTTTTTACCATGAATAGTGAAGTCGGACAAGGAATAACACTATGGCTTCCTAATGGATCAATTATTCGAAGAGAAATTGAACAATATATGGTAAAAGAGCAAGAAAAACTTGGATTTAAACATGTTTACAGTCCACATATAGGACAAAAATCATTATGGGAAAAAAGCGGACATTGGAATTTATATAGAGAAAAAATGTACTCACCGATGGATGTTGACGGTATTGAGTATCTCGTCAAACCAATGACGTGTCCCATGCATATCCAATCATTTGAATTTACCCCTAAATCCTATAGAGATTTGCCGTATCGAATTGCAGAAACTGGATCTGTATATCGTTATGAACAATCAGGAGAACTCAATGGGCTATTGCGTGTACGCGCATTTACTCAGGATGATGCTCATATTTTCTGCACTCAGGAACAAGCAATTGACGAATTTGTTTCTGTCTTTCTGTTTATTAAAAAACTGTATGGAGTTTTTGGTTTTAAGGATTACCGGATCAGACTAGGCACAAGAAGTAGTAAGGAAAAATATCTGGGTAGTGATGATCTATGGAAAAAAGCAGAGGAAAAAGCTTTGTCAGCCCTCAAACAAATTCGCGCAGACTATTTTATTTCTGAAGGTGATGCAGCATTTTACGGACCTAAGGCGGATTTTATACTCAAAGACGCATTAGGAAGAGATTGGCAATGTGGAACTGTTCAAATCGATTTTATGTTGCCCGAACGGTTTGGACTTACCTATATCGATCCTGAAGGCAAAGAACGTGTTCCCGTGATGATCCATCGTGCACCTCTTGGATCTCTTGAGCGTTTTCTTGCAATTCTTATTGAACATTACGCAGGAGCATTTCCGTTATGGTTATCTCCTATTCAGGCAGTCATCCTTCCTATATCGGAAAAACACATAGACTATGCCAAGAATGTATTTAGTATGTTTCATAACAACCATATCAGAACTGAAATAGACATTGAAGCAGCTACAATAGGTAAAAAGATCCGTAAAGCAACATTGCAAAAAATACCTTATATGATTATAATTGGAGATAGGGAAATACAAGATAAATCAATTTCCGTACGGACAAGGTCCGGAGAAGATTTAGGAAAAAAAGATATTAATGAATTTATTCAAACCCTAATACACACCATTGAGAAATACGTATCATAGGAATCCTCCAAGAAGATACTGGACCATAAATTATCGTATTACCAATCCTACATTACGTGTTATTGATCAGGAAGGAAAACAAGTGGGTATACTTTCAAAGGAAGAAGCTATGAATATAGCTCAAGAAAAAGAACTTGATCTTGTATTGATTGCAGCAAATGCAAATCCGCCTGTTGCAAAAATAATTGACTTTAAAAAATTCCTGTATCAGGAAGAGAAAAAACTGAAAGTAGCCAGAAAAGGAATTAAA
>CAZYXQ010000232.1:0-1797 GCA_964651235.1 uncultured Gammaproteobacteria bacterium | reverse complement strand
CAGAAATAAAACCGTTAGAAAATTTCGTACTCAAGATACGTACTCAGAACGCATGGGAGTTAATAAAAAAAGATTCCGAAGGAAAAGCCTCAGAATCTATCCTTGGATAAATTTATAATATCATCAACAAATTAGTAAAAGAAGCGCAAACATGAAAACAGCTGCAAACATTGGCACCATCAATTTCATTTTAATGAGAATGCATGGACTAATTCCCATTGGCTGTTTGCGTGGAACATTTAAGCCGGTTATCCATAAAAATATTTTCGTGATTACGGTATAAGAACAATGGAAACGAGCCAGCTCAAATTATTTTCAATATCTGCAGCCGCCAAAGCTTTGACAATCGGAAAGGACATGATGAACAGGCTGATCGAAGAAGGCAAGATCGGATATATCGAAATGGGCAAACGCAAAAAGATACCCTGCCAGGAGCTGGTTCGGTTCCAGAATGAAAACACTATCCAAAAATGTATGCCGAAAACCAAATATGACACTTCAAGGTTATTAGGTGAAGAGATATACGTCTCAACCGGTAGCAGAACAAGTAGAAAAATGGATACACGGAACGATTTAAAAACAATTTTAGGAGTTGAGTAAAATGGCTATAATTAGAATTCGAGGAAAGATTCTCCATATACAATGGTTTGATCCGTTTGAAAAGAAGATTAAATCAATGTCTACACACCTGGAGGCGAATAAAACAAATCAAAAAAAAGTTGAGCAATATGCTGCCAAATTCCAGAATAAAGTAACAACTGAATATCGTAAGCAAAAACAACTCGGCTTTATCAATGTGTCCATTAAGGATGCTTTTGATCACTTCAAGAAGATCAATGAGGAGAAAAGTCCTAAGACCATTACCGATTATATAAGATTTTATAAGAAGTTTACGGAAACTTTTGATGAAACTCTTTCTTGTACTTCTATTAATAAACTGAACGTGGAGTACTGGTTAATGGATATTAAAAAACTCAGTTTATCAAAGAACAGTATTCATGCATACGGTAAGCAACTTAACCATTTTCTCAATTTTTTATTCGAATATAACTATACTTCCATCTTCAAAATAAACCGTGAGGTCAAAACAAGAGCTGAAGTGAAAGAAAAAATAATATTCAGGGAAGAAGACCTTATCAGGATATTAGGAGGTCTGGAAGAAAAGAACAGTAATTTTAAGAAAGCTATTTATCTTTTAATGCTTACCGGATTAAGATCATCAGACATATTAACTATTAAAAGGAGAGGATTAGATTTAGAAAACAGGATACTAAAGTATTATTCGCCTAAGCGTAAAAAATTCAGAGAAATCGGGGTGCATCGAAAACTTGCTGAGGTATTGAGTGTCGATCTTGCGGAAGATCCTGAGACAAAGATACTCAATTATAACAATGTAGAGAACTTGAACCGCGCAATTACCAGATATTTTGAAAAAATAGGTATAGAGAAAAGCGGATACACAGCAAGAACCTTCAGAAAAACATTTATTACCCTTTGCAGATCCAAGTATAATATAGATGCTTCCGTAGTTATGGAGCTTGTAGGACATGAGGCAAGGAATACTACGGACCGGTATTACAACAAAATTTCTGTGGAAAAGATGAAAAATGAACTCGATAAATTTCAAATTCCGGGCGAAAAAACGGACTAAAAAAAGGGAGTAAAAATTAATACTATGGCAAAAACTATGGCAAAATTTCGTAACTCATTATAATACAATAAGTTATGGTTAAGGAAAAATTACTCATAATCAGCGGGTCGGAGGTTCAAGTCCTTCCGGGCCCACAAAAAAGCCGG
>CAZYXQ010000231.1:0-1817 GCA_964651235.1 uncultured Gammaproteobacteria bacterium | reverse complement strand
ACTGTATATCACATCAATACCATTATGGCTATATTTATTTGCCGAGGTAATAATAATCAAACAAGAGCAATGTTGGCCAGCCAAATATCTAGTGCTAATACAATTATCGCTAGTCAAGAACGGATATCTGAAGGAATCGATTCCGTTGTATACGGTATTAACAGGGTTGAGCAAGGCATTCAGGGGCTTCAAGCAACTTTTGAATGGGGTATTTCTGAGATCGTTTGGCAAATTGAACAAAACAGAACGGTCCTTAAAAGCATATTAGAAGTGCTCTCAGCGCCACTTGATACGCAAGCAAAAGAATATAGAAATAGAGCCGATAGGGCTTATGCAAAAGGATTATTAGAAGATGCACTTATTGAGTATTTAGAATCAGAGAAAAGAAATCGTTTTGATTTTGCCATACATATAAGTATTGGTATGATTTATCTATTTCACATTGTAGATAAAGAAAAAGCACTTGAATATTTTGATAAAGCAATAAAATATGCAAGAGGTGAATCGAATTATTATGTTAGTTATTCTTTGCTTTACAAAGCATTAATAAAGCGTGATTTGAATCTTATTCAGGAAGCTGAAATAATCTCTTCTGAAGCGTGTGAGTTGTCGCCCAATTTTGCTGAGGCTTTTTACCAGAACGCCCTTTATAATGCTATATTAAAAGAGTCTATTAAAGCGGTAAAAATGCTTAGAAAAGCCATTTCAATGGATATAAATTATTGTCTTAAGGCAAACAATGAAGAGGCCTTTAAATCTATTCATGAGGATTTTTTATCACTTTTGGAAGAGTTACGGAGTGCTGAAAATAAAGAAGTTAACCAAAAGTTAAACTTACTTAAGGGAAAAAAGAAGTCCGTCAAGGAAATTATTTATAACGAAAATATTGGACCAACAGAAGTAGAGATTGAACTTCAGGAAGGAATTGAAAAAGTTGAAAGCCTTGTTTTGCGCAATAGCTTGTTTGATGCTGTAGAAGCTAAAAACACCCTGCCTTACTTATTTGAGCTTAATAATCAGTATATAGGCGAGCTTATTTCGAGATTCCAATTGAAAATCTATCATTTCGAACGTGAAAGAGATAGCACTATCCGTGAACGTAAGTCTAGAGCAGAGTCACGGCGAGGTTATTTTATTTCTATTGGAGGTATCGTTGGATTTTTATCAGGTTTTGTTGGATGCGCGAAGCAAATGGGTGCTGTTTCTTATCGTGATAATTTTTTTGTGCTTCTTTTT
This sequence comes from uncultured Gammaproteobacteria bacterium, assembly GCA_964651235.1. Taxonomy (GTDB): domain Bacteria; phylum Patescibacteriota; class Microgenomatia; order UBA1406; family GWC2-37-13; genus YC2-FULL-38-9. The sequence continues at coordinate 581 of CAZYXQ010000231.1, read as the reverse complement.
TCGCCATTTATTTTTTTTGGCGTAATTATGGCAGCAGTATGGGGTGCTTTCTACGCTGTTGGTAGGGCATTATACCCCTCAGAAGTAAATATTAACGATTTAAATAATGATGATGAGCAACAGGATCATTATCTTGCTCTTATTGATAAGTTGAGTAAGGTGAAGTCATAACAAAAACAAAACAGCCGATTGATTCGCTCCGGCTGATTTTTTCATTGTCCCTTTCAAATCGTAATTCGTGCCATCGCAGCTTTTCGAAAACATTTGTTCGTAGATGAAAGACATAGCTGAAGCAAAAATAAATCTTTTTAAGATCACCATCTTCTTTTTTTGGACAAGCCAGAATGACATAGGACTAATACTCCGCTACGGTATGTGCTAAAATTGTGATAGACATTAGGGAAAGGAAAGGGAATAGGAAGAATAAACGGCAATAGATGGAATTGGATATTTTCCTATTTTTGGATAGTTACGGGAAATCAGACTATAAATCAAGGGGTTAAAATTTAAGTTTTTTTGCTTTTTTTCGGACTTTTAATCCGTTGGCCGGGGGTTCAAGTCCCCCACGGCCCACCAACGAA
>CAZYXQ010000230.1:0-1820 GCA_964651235.1 uncultured Gammaproteobacteria bacterium | reverse complement strand
GTAGCCCATCTGAAAGAATTCATAGATCATGGAACTATCTATATTGAGACATTTACACTCCATGCCATTTATATATTTCGTCTTTCCTTCAGATTGAATCTTGTCAATAATTCTTTTTTCAAGAGGGTGACATTTTAAACGGAAGAAGCTGTTCTTCGTGTCGAATTTATATTCGAATAGATTATCCATCCCACTTAACCAGGCTTCAAAATTTGTTGCTGATTGGCCAAAAAGTTTTGCTATTTTTTCCTTGTTCTCGTTTTTCTCGCTCGATAAATTTACTTGTTCTTTACCTCTTTTTTCCATCAGGCCCCAACCCTCTTGGTCCTGTTTTAACGCATTCGCATACAAATTTATTTTATTTTTCCAACCTCTACCAAATATAACTGTAGAGTATTCGGGATAGAGTTCCTCTATGGCATTATCGAAAAGATCCCGAATAATGTGTTCTCCTTGTGAGTCCAGTTCAATCTCTGATCCTTCAATTTCGCCTAGCAGTTCCTCATTAAAAACATTATATATTATGCTTTCTTTTTGTTTCTCAATTAAATGGTCTCTTTCTGGAAATTCATTATTTGGAATGTTTGCAGATTCTAAGTAGTTAATAAGACTTAAGAAAAATAAAGGGGACTGTTTCTCTTCAGGGATAATATCATTCATCTGATGATTTCCCAGAGAGATATGTTGACTCATTAAATCAAGGTTTAATTGGTATGTTTTTGCATTTATTTTTAAAATTTTATTTTTCTTCTCATCTTCTCTAAATACAAATGTTAAATTTAAGTGAGAATCATCATTGTAGTGATTTAATTCTTCAGCCGTATTATTGCTTGTAAAAATAGAGATATTTCTTTCTGGATATTTTTGATTAAAAGATCCATTAAGTGTACATTCATGAACATTCTTCTTGTATATCCAACCACTAGAATTCCACTTTTCAGATGCTCCATTCCCCTTGTAATCAGTAAAAATATTTTTCTCTAATATATTGTCAAACACTTTGTGAGCTTTGTCTCTGTTGTTAACATCTGGAGAATATTCATTATAAAATTGCCGTATTTCGGCCTCAAGTGCTGACTCATCGGCATCAAGGCTTTTAGGTCGCATGGCTTTCAACATATAAGAAGTTATATTTTTGACCACCACCTTTCCCAGCCCACCTGTGAGCTTTATAAATTCAGCAAGTTCTTCTTCTCGACCGTATTCTTTTAAAACTGACTCTGGAACTCCTGCGGGAAAAGCCGCAAGGAATTTTATTATGGACCCATTTTCTTCTCCCAGATTGTCGAGTGCCAATACATAATTGATGCGTTTTATGTATTCTGAGTTTTCTCCCAAACTTACTTCCCTATCAAGACAGTCTTCAACGAAATTATTCACCTTATAGGTTGATTGGGTCTCCAAGTAGTGGTTTGCCATAACTTTAAAAGCTGATATCGTTGATCTTGGACCGTTGCCAATATCTCTCCTCGAACCGTCACATATTTGCCCCATTGCGGTAAGTGTTGCCCTATCTACAACAGGATACTTTTCCTGGTTAATATCAAATACCTCACAATACTTATCCCAGAGATATATCGGGAAATTGTTATCGTATATATCACTTAATCTCACAAACGCTCCGTTACTATTGAGCCGATCGAGAATATCACCGCGCGTATTTCCTAGATCTGCATGAGTATTAGATGGGAACCCCCACAAATACCCATAGTTTCCTTTTGCACCCGTTAAGTGGTTAGTAATGTCGAAAAGATAATCAAAAACTTTATTTCTATTTAATTCGCTAATTGTTTGTTGAAGTTCATCTGTTATTACAAGTA
>CAZYXQ010000229.1:0-1823 GCA_964651235.1 uncultured Gammaproteobacteria bacterium | reverse complement strand
GATACTTTTTTTTAAGTCCTGTATAAAAAATGTATTAATACGTATTTCATCAGGAGTAATTGAAGTTGTTGATTGATGTGAAGGACTGTTTTTTGTAGAAGGCTGTTTTATAGGTGTTACAGGAATCATGGATTCTTCTTGAAGAGTAACTTCTTGTGGATGAGGTGTTTGAATTCTTCTCCAAGCTGAGCGTAACTTCATTTTCTTAGTTTTTTTAGGCATACCCTCCTATTGTAACCATATTGACACATATTTGTAAAGAGGTTAAAATGAACTGATGATTCTTAACATTGTGATGGCTTTCTTTTTTGGATGGATTATGGTTTTGAGTTTTGTCCTATTTAGGATGAGAAGTCATTACTATACCCTGACTTCAAGAACGAGAAAAAAAAATATCGATGAAATTCTCGACACTTTGATAAAACAACTTGAAACAGTAAGTAAAAATCAGGTTGAGTTGAAAAAAGAGTTAAATACGGTACAATCACAACTATCACAAAGTTATCAAAAGATTGGATTAGTAAGGTTTCATGCGTTTGGTAAAGCGGAAGGCGAGCAAAGTTTTGTCATCGCACTTCTGAATGGTCAAAATAACGGAATAGTGATAAACTTTATTTATATACACGATACTATGAGGATTTATTCGAAACTCATTGAAAACGGAAAAGGACACGAACACGAGCTTTCCAATGAAGAGAAAGAAGCGATTTTACGTGCAAAATAATTATTTATTATCAATTAAAATACGAATATTGGTATGGTTGACAAACGGATAGTTATTGTTGTGTGTTTTGTTGCTTTTTTAATATCTGGTTTTACCTCCTTTTCGCTTTTCTCATTTGCCGGGAGTACTTCAAAACGATCAAATCAAACAACTCCGACCGGAGTAGTAGATCCGGAAAGTTTAGAACCCAAAACAGAAGAATGTCCCATTAACGGACAAATGATGACAAAAAAACAACATGATGCATGGCTAACGAGAAGACCGCTTGGAATTGCTATCGAAAATAGTAAAGACGCACGACCTCAATCAGGACTTACCAACGCAGATGTTGTGTATGAAGCGGTTGCAGAGGGAGGTATTACCCGTTTTCTCGCACTTTATTATTGTCAAGATGCACCATTTGTCGGACCAGTGAGATCCGCGAGAGTGCATTTTATAAACATTCTAAGAGAATACGGTAATTATCCTTTATATGCTCATGTCGGTGGAGCCAACTGTGATCCAGAAACTGGTTCTGGTTGTGCCAACGGAGCAAAAGCAGATGCGTTGGGGCTTATAAGAAAACTCGGTTGGGAAGGATATAACGATTTAAATCAGTTTGGAGTTCCCTTTCCATATTTTTGGCGAGATTATGAGAGGTTACCCGATCGTGCAACTGAACATACGGTATATTCATCCACTTCAAAACTGTGGGATTATGCAAAAAGTAAACGAGAATTAACAGAAGTTGATGAAGAAGGGATAAAATGGGATGATGAGTATGTTTCATGGAAATTTCAAGACGATGCAAAACCTTCTGAAAGAGGAGATGTTTCTAAGATCAAGCTTGGTTTCTGGAGTGCCTTTGCCAGTGATATGGCGGTTGTATGGACTTATGATAGTAAAACCAACTCATATGTTCGTACAAACGGAGGAACAGTACATGTAGACAGAAATACCAATAAACCAATAACAGCAAAAAACATTATCGTTGTATTTGCCCAGGAACTTCCGGCAAACGACGGATATGATGGTGGACATATTCTTTATACACTAACCGATACAGGTGATGCACTAATATTCCAAAATGGAAAAGTGATAAAAGGAGCATGGAAGAAAG
>CAZYXQ010000228.1:0-1824 GCA_964651235.1 uncultured Gammaproteobacteria bacterium | reverse complement strand
CAAAATCATAATAAAATCCATTTTCAATAGGTGGTCCTAATGTTGGCTTTGCATCAGGCCAAATAGTTACCACTGCAGCAGCTAATAAATGCGAACATGAATGCCTTAATTTTTGAAGTTGTGAGTTTTCCATATTGATAATTATAATTGATTATAACACTGTAAACGATATCCTGAGTTACAAAAAACCCTCCTTTTGAGGAGGGTGTTATAAACAGTACAACAACCCTCCTTAAAAGGAGTACGTAGTTGTTGTAAATACAATATACTTTGTTTTCATAATAAATACGTTTAAATACCTGTGGACCTGACAGGACTTGAACCTGTGACCTTTTCAATGTCAATGAAACGCTCTAGCCGACTGAGCTACAGGTCCTTACGTGCGCGATGGACGGGACTTGAACCCGCAACCTTCGCCGTGACAGGGCGACGCTCTAACCAATTGAGCTACCACCGCTTAAAAACGTACATACAGTATACAATACGTTACTAATTCTTTAAAGCAATTTTTTCCAATAGTAAAGCGGCTTTCTTTGCACCGAATGACAGATTGTTTTTCATATTATAATTTTTAATATTTTGAATGTATTTTTTTTTAATTTTTAATACGACATTTGTCTCATCAACAATGTCTTTAACAGAAATACGTTTATTTATTTCTTCAACTTTTTTCCATTGGAAAGTTAAACCGAAAGTAATAAAAGAAACGAGTCTTTTCATTGTAAAAGTATTCATACACACTCCTAATCCCATTTCTTTCATACGATACGAGTGAACAATTTGGTCGGGATTAAAAGCTAAAGCGATAAATGGTTTATTTTGACGAATTGCTTGGATAAGGGTTCCATACCCGCCGTGACAAATGACAAGATCGACTCGTTTCATCACCTCTTCACCCGGTAAAAAATCGTTAATAAATAATCTTTTATGGGTCATAAAATCTTTTTTATCTGCTATTGTTCCGCACGTTACTATTACTCGATAACCGTTCTGTATGAGCTCTTTAGCAAGTTTTATAAGTTTAACTTTGTCGAATCCGGTACCTCCGAAAGTAACATATATTGTTTTTCCATCAGGACGAATAATATCGATACTTTTAGGTAATTTTTTGTCAAACCCTTTCCAATAAAGTGGACCTGTATGAAATATCTTAAGATTGTTATTATTTGATATAAAATAACCCTTGGGTTCTGGCAATAAATAATAAGCCGTTTTAAACCATTCGTTCAAGCTTAATGAATTTCCTAAATCTTTTGATACGTGGTGTAAGCCCTGAAGATATAATCGTTTTGCAATCATAATCCACCATGAAATAAACGGTTTTACAAGAATATCTAAATAAAAAGGAAATCCCAGATCTGGAATACGAAAGTAACAAGGTAAACCTGAGCCATGAGTGATTAAAACAGTCGGTATAGACAGTGCGGCTGAAGAGGCTAATGCTGACAAATGATAATCAACTACTACTAAATCCGGTTTGATCTTTTTAAGATATGCATATTCGATACTGACAACTTTTTTAAGTAGTTTTATATCTCTGAAAAAGTTTGTATTTTGGATATGATCTTTATTACTGATTGAAGTCAAATGAATAAGAGGTACAGGGGTCTTCCGGATAATATGATGTTTCTGTTTTGAAACGACAAATTTAATTGTATGTCCCATACGAAATAACTCTTCAGCCACCGCCAACGAACGTGTTATATGTGCAAGACCTATTTGAAAAGGAAAAAAAACAATAGTTTTACTATTATGAGACTCTTTTTGCATACAGATTATTATTTCTTAGAAAGCTAACTTGAACGAGAATATATTGTCCCGGTA
>CAZYXQ010000227.1:0-1827 GCA_964651235.1 uncultured Gammaproteobacteria bacterium | reverse complement strand
TCAGCGGTGCTACCCAGGTTGGCCAGCACTGGAAAGTCTCTTTCTAGAAATTCGAAATTGGACTTCATTAGGTTCCTCCAGGTCTTCAAGAGTGCTATTAAATCTCTTTCGATAATACCCTTCCACATTTTTCCTCAATATTCCTTTTAGTATTACAAAAAAACAGATTTAGATATTGTAGACCAATCATTGTTCTATATTAAGCCTTGTCCAAAAATAATATCATCGTTCTCCATTCTCGCCTTCTTCGACCGATTATTACTCCATAGCAGGAAATTTATACGTTGATAATGAAAAAGTACCAATAGTTGAGATTATCTCCCAATCTAAAAAATGAGAGGTACAGTAAATATGAATGCAACAATATCTGCTCAGCAAATTGAAAATTTAAGGCAGGAATTCAGAGAATATTTGATTGCTGAACATCCTAAGTGGAGTGAAAGTACCGTTGCGATGCATTATTCTGATGCATTTTATGTTTTCAACAATAACATTGGGTTAGACTTCTGGGCATGCTTTACCAGCGAAGAAAAAATGGCAGAAGCCCGAGATAGAATACATGATTATATATTTGAAGAAAAACAATCATCCCGCGCTAAGGAAAGAGCGGATAGTTATTCTACGTCAATGAAATTCTTAAAGCTTTTTTTGGATAGTAAATATCCTACACTTGCTCAGGAATGGAGCGGTAGCAAAGTAAGTGATAAATATTTGAAAACTGCCTTTCAAAATTGGATGAAAACTCAGAAAAAAACTGATGGAGAACCTTATAAAACAAAAACGATTACTCTCTACATCAATGCGTTGAAAAATGCTACCGCCAGATTAAAACTTGGAAATGGCACCCAAACAGATTTATTCTGCTATACAACCTCTGAAGACTTTAAAGCGGCATATACCCTAATTACGAGCGCTCCTAATTTCAACGAAGTTGATAAGACAACAAGCAATAGATCATTTTCGGCTGGTATGGCCTTATACGCTCAGTTTCTCGAAGATATGTCCGAACCCACATACTGGATATTTCAAGGCAATCCAAAATACTATGATGTTCTCGGTTATATTAATGACTTTGATGTCATTTCTTGGTCGACAAATCAGTATGCAAACCAAATAAAGATGGGGGATAGGGTCTATATTTGGGTGTCTGGATCTAATGGAGGCATCATAGCTGTCGGTAGTGTTTTATGCTATCCCGAAACCAGGCAACCAGATTCAAAAGACCCCTACAGCCGTGGAGAAGCGCTCCATACCGAACCTTATATGGCTGTGGATATACAAATTGAGAAGCGATTAACAAAAAATATCATTCTCCGTAGTGTACTTCTCGCTGATGAACGTACTAAAAAATTAGGAATATTGAAGTATCCCGGAGCAACAAACTATCCAGTAACAAACGAACAGGCGGTTGTTATAGCAAGTATCATAGATGGTACTTATAAAAGAGTTCCGGTCGCAAAACTTGTAGATCAAGAAAAAAAGCGTTATTGGATGTACGCACCTGGTAGAGAGTCGCGTTTTTGGGATGAATTTTATAATAGCAAGATTATGGGCATTGGCTGGGACCAGCTCGGTGATTTATCAAAATACAATACTAAGGAATCTATGCGCACAAAAATGAAGAGCCTTTGGGGTGATGAACGTTCATATAGGAACGACGCCCACGCTACCTGGCAGTTTGCTAATGAGGTTAAAACAGGGGATATCGTTTTTGTAAAGCGTGGATTTAGTAAAATTATAGGCCGCGGTATAGTTTCGTCGAAATATATTTTTGATTCCTCCAGAACGGAATATTACAATCTTCATAAAGTGGATTGGACACACAAC
>CAZYXQ010000226.1:0-1845 GCA_964651235.1 uncultured Gammaproteobacteria bacterium | reverse complement strand
CCCAGGAAGAAGTGACGATGCAATTGCAATTGTATGCCAACGGTCTGACCCGACTTGGGGAGACGGTAACACGGGGATCGGTGGCATATCTCGAAGATGCAACCATCGCCCATGTGGAGATCGAGGAAGGAACCATCAGGGAAGCAGAGCGAGTTGCAGAGCAACGAATCGATGGGATTATGCAGGGTCGTTTTCAACCATGTCCCGGTAATGCGTGTGGTCACTGCGATTACGGGACTATCTGTAGATATTGGGGGTCCGACGATTATAATTTAATGCGTTCTCTCCTTTTAAAAGAGAAAAATATTAGGAATAGTTTGGATTAGTGTAATACATTAGTGAGATATGGTTCTAATGAGCTAGGTAAGAAGGAGTTATATAATGGGTTACGATGCATTACCCAAAATATCTAATCGACAAGAAATGTATACTGAGCTTGAAAAAGCGATATGTAATATTTCTCAAGAGGATGAAGAAGAAGCAGAAGAAGAACGGTTAGCTGAAGGGAAGTCTACTCAAAAAAAGTATTTAAAAGCCTTACCAATCGAATCAAATGTTAAAATTGATAAAAATATCGAGTTCCTACCTACTTCCGAAAAAAGTATAAAGATCCTAAAATTGACCCGTTTCAGTAAAATAACATACTCATATCTTGACATGCTTGATAAGAGATATTGGATCCTTTATTCTTTGGATAATAGTTTAGACATAAAGAAGGATATTAAAAACCTTATTCAACAAAACAACAGTCATTTGGATTATACTTGGTTTTCCTCAACATCTCTCATGAAATTGTCTTCTGGATACTCTAAAACTAGATTTAGTATGAAGTTTTTGAATTTATTTCGGAACGAAAACATTCCAATGAAAAGATTTTCATTACAACTTTCTGCTGAAGATGCATCTGATATAGTTGAAAACTTAATCACTAATCCATTTATTGGGAAAGGAGCCTGTTTCTCAAATATTGAAGTTCTTTTATCATACAATCAGGGGGATTTTATAAAAACCCGATTATCAATGGATGGGTCAATTAATATTTCAAGAGGAAATTCAATAAATGATGTTCTAGAATTTCAAAAAAAGGTTATTCAAGGCCATTATAAACCAATCGTTGAAAAAATTGAACAGGAATTCTCCACAGAATATATTTCAACAAACAATGGAATAGAGATTAAAGGGGATATCTTATCCATTAAACTCTCGTCAAAATTGGAAAATCTTGAATTTTTTACCAATAATTTACTAAAAGGAACAAATCCATTCAGGTTCTTAGGGTTTGTTAACAAAATTGATGATGAGCATTATATGGTTGATGTGCTGGATCTGCATAACTTTGGACATTTCGATATAGAAGTTTTTCCGGATGAATTATTAATTAATCTCCCAAAAGGAACCTGTGGAAATTCTATTATGCGCTTATTCACATTATGCCAAGGGACAATTGATCCATCAGCAAGGTTATCCGGAGGTGCAGGAAGTGCTGTCATACCCTCCTAGTGAACATACCAAACTTATGAATCTCTGCGTACTTCTTGGTCGAAAGAATATTTTTATTAAACCAACTTTGTATGACAGGGGATATCCTTTAAGAGAGTTGGGTTTAAGGATTCCGATACCATCGTTTGATCCTGATGCAGTTCCTCCACCCGCTCCTACCCCAGATGCAGGGTATTCCTCAACACAAAAAAATGCCGTAATTTTCCTTGAAGCAAAAGGTGGCGGAAGCGATGAAGATCAAGTCGAAAAATTTTATTATATTCAACAACATCCAGAAACCCTTGTTGCGACATCTAACAAACTTCAAATTAATGAAATAAATTTGATCATCGATTTTGGAATTAT
>CAZYXQ010000225.1:0-1849 GCA_964651235.1 uncultured Gammaproteobacteria bacterium | reverse complement strand
TGAATTGGGTGATGGCGATGTGGTTAAGACATTAGACGGTCAAAAAGTACCTGTAACAAAAGAAATGATTTTGAAGGCACTATTAAACGGAGAAGCCACGATTCGTGTTGAAACTACCTTACCTGAGTGGGGGAAGGCAATAGACGCTTTATTAGCAAAAAATGAAGATCCTTCTTTGCCCATAATGATTACACGAACGGAAACGTCTGAAACCATATGTAATGCAGGAAGGGATCAGCAAGACTGTAGTCTTATGTGTACAGGAGATTACGAAGAAGCTCCTGTATTAGTAAGCAGGACGTATGTGCCTGATAATCAAGGACATAGAGTTGATACTGTTACTCAAGTTTGTTTGAATCCAGAAGATGCTGTAAAAGTTAAAAATTGGTTGAAGGGAACATATCCGGAACTTCTCAGTGAGGTCTCAGATGAAACTGACGTTCAACTAACTATAAACACACAAAACGGAGCCCTGGATCTATCAAAATTATTGAACGATTTAACCATTAATGTGCAGGATTTAAGTGAAGATTTGGATACGGCAAATCCGTATCTAGACGGTGAGCAAGTACCTGCATCCGGAAATGCTGTCGCTGTTACTGAAAAAAGAACAATGCATTTACTTGGTGTACAGATAAGAGATGAACAATTAAAGGAATCAATACGAAAAACATTAGCTAAGGAATAAAAAAACAGAAAAAGCCCTTGTAAATACAGAAGTATAAATTAGTTAGGCGCCGATCTTGAATTCGACTACGTCTCCGTCTTTCATCACGTAGTCTTTTCCGCAGCTTTGTACTTTTCCTAACTCTCTTGCTTTGACCCAGCCTTGATGCGCGACAAAATCCGCATATGTTACTACATCTGCTTTTATGAATTTTTTTTCAAAATCCGTGTGGATGGTACCTGCAGCTTGAGGGGCTAGTGTTCCATTGTTAATTGTCCATGCTTTTGCTTCTATCGATCCTGCAGTGAGAAATGAGATAAGACCGAGTGTTTCATATGATTTTTTTATCAGTCGGTTGAGTCCGGTGTCTTCTAGACCATATTGATTTAAATACTCTCTTTGTTCGGTGGGAGAAAGAGTAAGTACATCATTCTCCAATTTTGCATTAAAAAAAAGCCAGTTTTCCTGTATGCCAAGCGTATTAATTGTTTTAATAGTTGTTGTTTTGTTGGTAAGTTGTTCCTCAGATACGTTAAAAGCGAATATAACAGGCTTAAGGGTTAATAGATTAAGTTCGCGAATGAGTAAATGTTCTTCATCACTTAATGATATGTTTCGTGCAGATACTCCTTTATTGAGGTCATTTTTTAATTTTTTAATGAGCTCCCATTTTGCGATATCCTCTTTTTCAGCGTTACCACGAGGCTCTTTTTGTTTACCGAGAGTTTCCAAATCTGCCAAAATGAGTTCCGATTCAATTGTCTCAATATCGCTTTTCGGATTTACGCTGTTTGAGATATGGATGACGTTTGGATCCTCGAAAAGCCTTACCACGTGAACGATTGCGGCAACTTCACGGATGTGAGACAAGAATTTATTACCCAAACCTTCTCCGGTTGAAGCACCCTTGACAATCCCTGCAATATCATAAAACTCGACAACCGCAGGTACGATTTTATCGGTTTTTACAATTTTTGCAAGAACTGCAAGGCGCTCATCAGGTACTTCAACGATTCCCACATTCGGTTCAATGGTGCAAAACGGATAGTTTGCCGCATCGGCCACCTGTTTTTTCAAAAGGGCATTAAATAGAGTTGATTTACCGACGTTAGGTAATCCAACAATACCAATGGAGAGTTTCATAGTTGTTCATTATATCAACTCCTTCGGGATTTCTCTATC
>CAZYXQ010000224.1:0-1854 GCA_964651235.1 uncultured Gammaproteobacteria bacterium | reverse complement strand
GTAACAGAATACATTAAAGAAGTAGATGAAATGGGTGGAACACTCACCGCCATTGACAAGGGTTTTATCCAGAAGGAAATTCAACAAAGCGCTTACCGTTTTCAAAAAGAGATTGAAAATGGGGAACGTGTATATGTCGGCATCAACAAATATACGATGGAAGATTCTCCTCACTTGAACCTCTTGAGTGTGGATATGAAAGTTGGCGAAAACGAAGCGGACAAACTTCGCGAAATGCGCGCTAACCGCGACGGGGTAAAACTAAAAGAAGCACTGGAGAATTTACGCAAAGTCTCTCTCGACAACAAAAACGTCATGCCCGCAGTCATCGAGGCGGTCAAAGCCGATGCGACTATCGGCGAAATCTGCAACGTATGGAGAGAGGTATATGGAGAGTACAGGCCACAACAATTTTTTTAAGATTACTAAAAAATATCATAATGATTGGAGAATTGTTGAATGGATAAAGAAAGGATAATCAGGGTCGTTCTGGCCAAACCCGGTCTAGACGGGCATGACCGCGGAGTAAAACTTCTCGCCCGCATATTCATGGAAGCGGGAATGGAAGTGATTTATACGGGTTTGCGGCAGACTCCTGAAATGATAGTCGAAACCGCACTGCAGGAAGATGCAGATGTGGTGGGCATAAGCAGCTTATCCGGCGTACACAATTATTTTTTCCCACGGGTAATGGAACTGCTTCGTCAAAAAAACAGAAATGATATTCTGGTGGTAGGAGGCGGCATCATACCACATGAAGACGTCGCGCTGCTCAAGCAATCCGGTGTTGCGGAGATTTTTGGACCGGGAACCTCTACCCAGGAAATTGTTAAATTCATCCAGACTCATGCACGTAAAGAAGGGTAAAATTTTCAAGGAGAAATCATGAAAGTTCTGAAAATCGAGCATATCGGTATTGCCGTAAAGAATAATGATGCAGCAAAAAAACTTTTTGGCGAGATTCTCGGCCTTCATTATGACAAAAGCGAAATTGTCGCAGAGCAGAAAGTAAAAACAACCTTTTTCGAGGTCGGCGATACGCATGTTGAGCTTCTGGAAGCCACGTCACCCGAGAGTACGATTGCAAAATATATTGCAAAAAATGGCGAAGGTATTCAGCATATTGCTTTTAGTGTTGAAAATATTGAAGAATCCCTTGCGGAACTGAAAGCAAGCGGCATTCAACTCATCGACGAAAAACCCAGACGCGGAGCAGGCGGAGCGAAGATTGCCTTTCTCCATCCCAAATCCACTTTCGGTGTATTGATCGAGCTTTGCGAAAAGTAAGAAATAAAAAGCTGAAGCGTCAACACATCATCAACATGCATTTGCACTTCAGCTTTCCTGATTATTTTAGCCCCCGATATTTCTATTTAGCCGCTTTTTGCAGATCTTTTACCATGTCTGTTTTTTCCCACAGGTAATTATCCATAAAAAGTGTACGGGGTATTTTTCGATAAATATCGCCGTTCAGCAGATCGAATTTTTCTATCATACCTTCCGGCGTCAAATTAAATTTATCTTCAATAATTTTTTCCAGGCTGTCATCGGATATTTTGCCTGTCCCAAACGTATTGACGTAAATGGAAAACGGTTTGGCAATACCGATGGCGTACGCCAGTTGTACCGAGCATTTCGAAGCAAGTTTTGCCGCAACAATATTTTTGGCAACATAGCGTGCACCAAAGGCTGCCGAGCAATCGACTTTTTCCGGTGTTTTATTAACGACCGCACCGCCTCCCAGTTGAGCGCCCGGATATCCGCCGTAAAACTGCACAACCAGTTTGCGCCCGGTCACTCCGGAATCAGCCGCACTGCAGGAATTAATGGCATTCCATTCCCCGGTCGGATTGA
>CAZYXQ010000223.1:0-1860 GCA_964651235.1 uncultured Gammaproteobacteria bacterium | reverse complement strand
GAATTAATGAATTTGTCAGGAAAGGAATATCAAAAGAAATAAAACCATTTCTTTTTGAAGCAAAAGATCAGGGAGAAAATATATACATAGACAATGATAGAGTTGGACTAAAAGTCGAAAGCAGTTAAACATGTCTAACTGCTGTTTTAATCAGTAATCGAGACTTGAGGCGATTTATACAAACTATATAAATCGAAATTGAAATCAAATAAATAAAGGTTCAAATTATTGATTTATTTTATCAATAGTTGTGATTATTATCTTGTCTATAAACTATTTATACAGAAAGCAACAGTCTGTGTTTATAGAGTTATACAACCGTATAAATATTGTTCGCCAAAAGGAAAAACATGAAAGCCATCGACTTTTTGATACCTGGTGAAACAGCGATTGTTGTTTTTACAGATGGACTCAACCTCACAATACAACCCGACGGGACAGGTACTTCGGGTAACTGGATTATAAACCCTCATAGACAGGCCGATAAAATTATTATTTATCGTCGCGACACCAAAAATACACAGATCATAAACGAGATTCTCATCGAACGGCACAACGGCGTCAGCGGTCCCACACCTGATGATAATCGTCGATATATTGTGGCATTCATTGATCTTAAAAGTCACGGAACGACAAATACGAATTGGAGAGAATTTGCCGAAACAGGCAGTGCGCCGGTCAGGTACCTGACGAAATAGAAAGAGTAACTATCGTCTCACTGCTTACGGAGATTACGGGGACACAACACCGATTTCCCTGGCAAATCAGGTGACCCAATAGAAAGAATAAAAAAGATTAGACGGAGAAAAAGGGATTACGGACGAAATTGGAGGGATTCACTAATATCCAATCATTGCAGTTGGTGCTTTCGATTTTAACTTGTATATTTTAATCAGTAATCGAATCTTAAGGCAATTTATACAGAATATATTAACACTAGTGGGTTGCATATGACACAAATCACGTTTGCATACATCAAATAATCGTGGTATTAATTAACTTTAATTAATTTTTGGGAGTTTGCCTCGAATGAGTAGAATTGTTGACATTATTTTCTCTATTTTTCTCGTATACATTGCACCGATTGTAGCAGGAGTTGGGCTTTCCAGCTTTTCATCCAGTGATTTTTTGGGAAAGATTGCATCGATTGGTCTATTGGTTGCTGCTATATTCATTTTTGGTATTGCCTGCATGGGGTTGACCAGAATGTCTTTGTATTTTCATGGGAAAAGGGCCAAGGAAGATGGGAGAAACTAAACTACCTGGGCCACCTCGACTCCCATCAGGTAATATAACACCTCTTAGTTTACTTGCCGCCGCTATCTATTTGTTTCACCTTTCTACAGGAAAAGACCTTGAAACATGGCTTCGTATAATCTTAGTTGGTATGGCTTGTATATCTATCATACTATGCCTCATAGTTTTTGGCGGAAAATTGCCTTGCAAAAAAAGGATTAAAAATAACTCGACTTCAAAGCTCAGTATCTGCCATAGAGACTTTGGTTTCTTAGTAGGTATACTTGCGACTTTTCTCTGTATTAAGTTCATTAATGCCTCGACGTGGAAATTGTTGTCAATTAATTGGCACGATCTAGGCGGCATTCGATGGTTCATTGCTTTCTCCCTTGCTCTCCCTACTGTCGTTCAAGGTACTCTTAGGCGTCTTACCAACGTTCAGTTGGACAAGGGTAACGACAACACAAGGATACTCCTCTTTGTTTTTGGTTTCTTAAATGCCCTTATTGCATTAGCTCTCTTTTTGGAAATTAGACCATAACAACAAATGGCGGGAATTCAGGGACTTCAGGGGACACAAACTTTAATTCAATTCAAAATACGATAGTCTATCTTATCCTGTTA
>CAZYXQ010000222.1:0-1861 GCA_964651235.1 uncultured Gammaproteobacteria bacterium | reverse complement strand
GAGATGCTATCCTGTGACTGGAGTTCAGACGTGTGCTCTTCCGATCTTACCTCTCTAAGACAAAAGTATAAAAAAATTATCGGTGTTCACATTCGGCAAGGCGATTATAAAAGTAAGAACTGGAAAAAACTGTACTTTTCCAATGAGCAAATTGCGACACTTCTACGTGATGTGTTAATTCAGTTTTCTCTTCCTAAACATTCAACTTGTTTTATTCTTTGTTCAGACGGACCAATAGATATTGATGTCTTTTCTGATCTTAATGTATTTATTTCAAAAGGAAATGCAGTAGAAGATCTATTCTTGCTTTCAAAAACTGACTTTATAATTGGCTCTGACAGTACATATCCTGCATTTGCTTCATATTATGGAAATATCCCATATATTGTGTTTCAAAAAAAAATTGACTGGAAATATTACACAGGCAAAAAAACCTATTTTCAAAACAAGTACAATACCACAGTTCATTTTAATACAAGGATCTCTATTTGAGGTTTTGTCGCTTATAGACCATTGACAGCAAATAGATAATCATTTATCGTGCAAACATATGGTAACTGACCATGATATTCGAAAATTAAAAACGATTTTTGCCACAAAAGAAGACCTTAATAGATTCGCTACAAAGGAAGATCTTGAAAGATTTGCTATGAAAGAAGATATTAAAAGGTTCGCTACAAAAGATGATCTAAAAGGTTTTGTCACGAAGACAGAGTTTCATAGTGCAATACATGAGTTGGTAGCCCTGATAACAGATGGTTTTAATAGGATGGATGAAATGATAGCGACCATAAAAGAACAAACCAAAATTCTTCACGATCACAAACGCAGATTGGATAGGGTAGAGGATAAGGTTTTTGCGTAACCCTGGTAGCGATTTGGAATATTCCCGGAAAAAAAGATTGTAATTATTCGATTTACAAACTCTTCAGGTAGTATAAAACGGTTAAGTAAGCTAAGCTTATCCATTAACCCAATCTGTAGTTGCAAAATTTCTTTTAGCTGAACCTGTTTCATCCACTTTCCTGACAGATTATCTTTGAATATCCTACGTAACACAAAAGGCTCCTGAAAATTGTAAATTTTCTTTTTATTCTTTGATAAAACATTTTTCATAAAATAAAAGTCTGTTCCGATTTTGGCCTTTGTATCATATCGATATGTATCATTCCTAAAAACCAGTGATGTATGCCAGGCAATATCAGAATTTTGTGATTGTGATCTATATTGGTATGCGTCATACTTTTCATACCAGTTTATAATTGCGCTTCCACAGGCGACAAACTCTTTATTTTTCTCTAGAAAATCAACCTGTTTTTCAAGTTTCTCCGGATGCCAGATATCATCATGATCGTTAATTGCAATATATTTACCTCTTGCTTTATCAAGTAATTTATTCAGTCCCTCATAGGGTCCTATATTTGTTTGAGAATGGTAAGTTTTAACCTTTGAGTTGTAATTTTGACCTTTAAGTTTTGAGTTTTGAGTTAATAATGTTTCAATTATTTCCTTCGTTTTATCCTGTGAATTATCATCAAATATCAGTACTTCAAAATTCTGATATGTTTGGTTAAGAATGGAGAACACAGTTTCTTTTATGAACTGTTCTGCATTATGAGTACATAGAAGTATCGAAACGTAAGAATCATTCACCATATCACTTATTTATACAGCTCATTAATAAGTTCATATTTTGTTAGCTGACGCAGTTGAATTATAATGTTAGATTTATTCTCATATATTATTTTTACATATGGTCTTCTAATAAAGGATATTATCTGTTTCCTTTCTTTTTCATCCATTGCTTCCAGATTAAGCTTTACATATCGAAATCCAATGTCATACAGTAGCTTTATTCCAC
>CAZYXQ010000221.1:0-1871 GCA_964651235.1 uncultured Gammaproteobacteria bacterium | reverse complement strand
TCAGGCGTGGTTGTTATAGGTGTTATATTGTTCTTTTTCAACCATTCAAGACATTCTCTAGTAGTTGTAGTGACACAGGGCAGTGTAAAAACAGCACCAAGGGAAGAATGGATACAGGAGGGTTCGTGGAAGGATGTTAGCGAGTCACACAACACTACAGCATCTGCACCTGCTGCAGAAGCCGATCTTATTAATACACCTAAATTTCCAGGCTTCTCTATAGACTCCGCCACAAGAATCATTGGCGATTTAGATAGAGGCAGGGTATCCAAGATGTACTTTTCTCTCCACTCAATGATTGCCAATACTCCTAAAGGTCCTTCTCTACTGGAAAGCTTTTCAAGCAACGATAAACTAATCTCATCCACGTATGCACCGAGCTTTCGAGCCTCTGAAAGGGTTTTCAAATCTGTCTCACTCATTTTTTGTGCTACATACAGGATATTTAGTATTTTCCACCCGTTTTTTATGGCGTGGTTTAATGTTCTAAAACCTTCGAGAACCGTTAACCCGGTCTTCTTTCTCTCTCTCATACGTTCTAGAGCCCTAAACTGTTTAATTATCGGGTTATGAATGCTTGTTATCATGCTACCGATAATACACCATCGCCTTTCTAAACACTAACCCAACAAATTCTACACTCACAAATCTACTTAAAATCTCCGTCTTCCAAACTACCTTTATTAAAAGGGTTTATAATAAAACTATGAGCAAAAAGTTATTATTGGCTTTAATTATTGTTGGCTTTTCTTCTTTTGTTGTAGTTTGCATTACAAGCTATTTAAACACAAAAGCACATCAAGTTAATCAAAACGATGTAAGTCCCTCAGAGACCCAAGAGCTAAACTATGCTGAAACTGTCCCTCTTCCAACAAAAGAAGACTCCATTAGGCTCTTTTTTTCCCTGATCAATGAAAAACGTATACTAGAAGCTGTAGGGATGCTTACCAGAGAGATAACAGTGAATGAAACACAAAAACAAGCCTGGGCAGTCCAATTTGATGCAATAGAAAGTATTAACATAAAAAGCATCTCCATGGAGTCAGACGATGTATATATGGTTCTGCTTGATATAAAAATGGATCCGGAATCAGTAAACGCCGTTATCCCATATTTTGGATATAACGATGGTTTGAATACAAGGTGGGTGACTGTCGAAAAAGAAGGTTCTATTTATAAAATTGGCGGAATCGCCACAGGGAGATAATATGCAGCCCGAAAAAATATTAGTCTTTGGCCCCATGATAGTTTTTTTAATAATTTTTTCTGTCATAGTATTTATTTTCCTTAGAATAGTAATAAAACTGGTACTCAAAGGCAGAGCGCAAGCGTGGAAGGGCGAAGTAGTAGATAAACTTTACATAACCAGCAGGGATTTTGATAATTCCAAAAAAATTAATGAATTCTATACCTTAGTATTCAGGACAGACGAAGGTAAGATAATCAAAATAGGTACATCCAAATTGGTGTACGACGATTACAAAGTAGGGGATAGGGCAGAGAAAAAATCCGGAGAATTCTGGCCAAATAAAATAATATAATTAGCCGATCCTAACGCGAATAACTTTACTATTATACTAGCAATGTCCTTTTAACACTGTATATAATACGATAAGTGGCATCTTTAAATCTGAACTTTTTAAAAAATAGTAACGTGAAGGCGATTTTGATTTTTTTACTATTTTTTATAGTATACCTTTCGAATCTACCTTTCGATTTCAACCGAAATCTTCAAACCCAAAACCCAAGGAGGCTCATGACCTCGAGAGACTATGTAGCAAATACCTATCTTCCTTACCTGTTATACAACCACGGTAGTCTTGACTTTAAACCCATTGTTGATGAAATAACCAAATATATATCTGGGAGCA
>CAZYXQ010000220.1:0-1875 GCA_964651235.1 uncultured Gammaproteobacteria bacterium | reverse complement strand
GAAAAAGGACGGATATACTCCATCTGAATATATAATTGGCCGAAAATTTCTTCCGCAACAAATGCTTGTATTAAATTAGGATGAGCCTCGAGTTTTATCCAGACTTCAATTTCTCGTTTGAATTTTTCTTTTACTGACTCATCGAGGAAAAATTTATCCAAATAGGTTTTGAGTGCAAAGAATTTCTTTTGCAAATTTGAATAAACTAGGTATACAATTCCATTTCCTCCTGCTCCTAAAATATCATATACCTCATAATATTGCCCGATTCTATCTCCCTTTTTAAAACGGGCTGGGATTAAGAGAGGATGTGGTTGGGAGGTGACATTATCTTGAGAAACGTGTTTTTGTTGTCCTTTTTTTGGAATGGTTTCTATTGGGACTGTTTCGGTTGGAGATTCGAATCCATCTCTGGTATCCGATTCTTCCTTAATTTTATCTGATGATGGATTATTATTCATCGTTCTGCAAATCCACTCCAGGAGAAGAGTGGCAGATATTCCCTCATAATATTTTTTAAAAATACTGAACAATAGAGAATGTATGCCAGAAGAGGAAAAGAAAGACGCAGATCAGGAAAAAATGGACATTATCAAGCAAGAAGCAGATAATTTATTCGGCGTTGGACCAGTTTTTGAAAACACGTTTACAAAATTGTTTGGATATCTCTCCGATCCCAATCCGGCGGTAAGAAAATTTGCATCTGACACTCTCTCAAAATATTCAAGGTCTACTGATAGACTTGTTCAAATCTACAAGAATAATTACAATACTGATGTGAGAACAAGTATTCTCGCTGGACGGGTTATTGGACGAAAGGCAGATAACGGCAAATTCGAAATTATCCATTCGGTATATGCACAAATGCGTTTTGGATTAAACATTGCATTTGTTCCCTGTTCCTGTGGACATTGTGGGGCCTTGAATGCAGGGATACCCATCCCCGAATATGGTATCTATAAAGGCTACTATGGCCAGACCGATTATCGCGGAGAATTTTTTTTACCGGTGTTGGGTGATTCTTGCAGTCGCGAATTTTTTATTGCATGGGATGAAAACCCAGAAAAAATATAATTCTAGGGTTAGTTAGGTAAATACCACCGATAGTCCATCAATCCAAAACTATTATGTGTGTTGGAAATCTTTCTCCTCATTTATGGGATTTTTTGATAAGTTTTATAAAAAAACCTACTCGGAATCTCCATCACGCCAAGATACAAGAGACCTTAATAATTTGGATGTGGAGACACCGACACTCCCATATGCAATGTATCGGGGAAATCCCCAACATACAGGAGAATATGAAAATAGTGGAATTAGGCCAACCAATGAACCCTTATGGAGATTTGCGACGCGGGACTGGGTGATTTCATCTCCTGCGGTATCAAATGGTATAGTCTTCGTAGGAAGCAATGATCACAATCTCTATGCAATTGATGCTTTGACAGGATCTGAGAAATGGAGGTATAAGACAGGATCATGGGTTGGTTCTTCTCCTGCTATATTAAATGGTGTTGTCTATTTCGGAAGTAATGATCATAACTTGTATGCAGTTGATGTTTTAACCGGAAGAGAAAAATGGCGATTTGAAATGGGAAATGAGGTGATTTCATCACCCGCAATATCAAAGGATGTCATTTATATAGGGAGTTACGATCCTATCGTCATTTATGCAATTGATGTAATAACGGGCAAGGAGAAATGGCACTTTAAAAGCGAAGGGAGTAAGGTAGATTCATCACCTGCCGTCGGATATGGCGTTGTCTTTTTTGGCAACTCAGATGAATATTTATACGCAATCGATGCGCTGACAGGGAAGTTAAAGTGGAAATATAAAACAGAATCAGAATCACATATAGGCCGCACTCCTGCAAT
>CAZYXQ010000219.1:0-1881 GCA_964651235.1 uncultured Gammaproteobacteria bacterium | reverse complement strand
TCGTATAAATTTGCCGTCCTTTATCCTCTTACCGTACAACATGTCGTTTCTTTTTTTTCTCCATTCCCGTTTGGAAATCCAAAATTTGGAACGTATCCGGTATTTTCTGAAACATGGGGAATATTTTGGGAGAATTCTCCTTATTCAGGTCCCCTTTTGGGAATCTTGTTCGGAATCATAATTTGTTTTGCCATTTGGAACAGACGAATTGATAAAAGAGCGTTGTGTTTGGTTCTGAGTGGACTTCTTTTTATAATAATTGCATTAGGGAAAGATTCGCCACTGTATTTCATCTTTGATATTGCTCCATTTAATTTGTTTAGAACACAATCGAAATATGTATTATTAACCGTATTATTTTTTGGAATATCTTTCGGAATGGTTCTTACTTATATAAATCGCGCTAGACTGAAAATAGCCATAATTTTATTGCTTATATGCAATTTTATGTATCTTGTCAATGTCGTTTATAGCTATCATTTATTTCTAGATGCAAAAACAGTTTACGATTCAATATCAAACTCAATCGACAAAAATAAAATATATTACTCTATCGGATTTTCAGAACTTTGGAATAAACATTTTTTAAAAAACGGATGGCAAAATCCTGAAGATCAAAAGATCTATCTTTATCTGAATGGTTTTCTCATACCCAATTCAAACCTTATTAAAAATGCAAAATCATGGGATGTAAATACCGGTGGACTGCGGTTACGCCGATTGGACTTAATACAATCGTTATTCCAAGACGGTATTCAGAAAAATAATGATCAGTACGTTATTTCGTCAACTTCAGCTTCAATTTTAAATACATTTTCAATTGATCAGTTAATAGCGGACAAAAAAATTCATATATCAGATTTTAAATCTAAACCGTTTGGTGAAGATAAACACGATCCAATTTATATATATACAAGAAATAACAATTTCGAAAAAAGCGTCTTCTATGTTCCCAAAACCACAAAAAAAGTAGAATATGTGAGTGAGATTGTCCCTCTAGTTCAAAATGGATACTTAAATGAAAATAAGACGATAGTTGAAGGTAGCCTTCCGAGGATATCTGATATAAAACCAAAAGTTAAAATAAACAAAGAATCCCAGACAAAGTTGTCTTTTTCCGTAACAGCATACGACTATTCTTTTTTAGTCATACGAAAGAATTGGTATCCTTCATGGCGGTTAACTATTGATGGTAAAAAAAGCCAGATATTTAAGGCAAATATTGCACATATGGGAATACTGATTCCAAAAGGAACTCACGATATAAAACTTGAATTTATTCCTTCAAGTCTTTATATGGGTTTTGCTATAGCACTTGTATACGGAATCGGATTATTGATCTGGTGTAATAGGAAGACTAAAAATTCTCAAGACGAATAAGTTTGTTCTGTTGAGACGTGGGTTCCATGTTCTCAATCTTTTTTTTGGAAGGATTATGAGGATCACAAGTTCGCATGTAATGTATAACGGGGGGTATTAGTTCAGGATGAACTTCCAACATATCAAAGTTAAAATGAGTCATACTTTTTTTGGCACTTGCACAATCTTTTTGATATAAATATAAGTTACTGAGTATCAAAGGAAATCGGAGATCTTTAGTATCGACAGTACTTACTATAGTTTTCATAATTTGAGTTGCTTCTTTCGGCTTTTCAAACGTAAACAGTAACTGGCTATAATTTAGATATGATTGAGTATAGGTATCCTCTACAACTTTTGCATGAAGAATATTTCTGGAATATTTATTTAATTTTGGAAACGTATACAGACTCCATAATTTTTTATTACTCAAAAGAATTTTATTTTTTTTATCTCTAACTGCTTTCTCTGAATCGTAATATTTCCACAAGAGTCCATAGGGTATCCATACACCGTTTGATC
>CAZYXQ010000218.1:0-1884 GCA_964651235.1 uncultured Gammaproteobacteria bacterium | reverse complement strand
CGTATTTGTACCCCTTGCATGTGGTGTTTAATAATGAGGTGTCAAACCTGCCCCCAAGGTTACTCGAAGCCCTCAGGACTAAAATCGAAAACCGCCTGAAATACGATGTTCCGGTCATGCCCTGGGCAAAACAAACCATGCAGAATTATTTCGCTGAAAATCCCAATTACATGTGCAATAAATATACTACCTCCCGGATTGCGTGTTATGGCGCAGGAGGCGATATTTCCGCTCGGGTGAGATAATACTCCTGCTGTTGCATGAATGCCTTAAAAAAAAGGCTGCCCCGTCGATGGAGCAGCCTTTTTTTATGAGCCGGTGGCGCCGTATTTGAAATCTAGTTTGGCCATATCCCGCGCCAGCTTGTCATCAACAACCCTTGCATACCTTTTTGTCATATTAATGCTGCTGTGCCCAAGCATTTTTGAAACTGATTCTAGCGACAGCCCGTTGGTTAATGTTACCGTAGTTGCGAATGTATGCCGTGCGGTATGTGTGCTCAGTTTCTTTTCAATACCGCAAATGTCGGCTATCTCCTTTATATAGGCGTTCATCTTTTGATTTGTCAGCACCGGCAAAACGCGGTTTTCTTTAACACATGCCGGATGCGTTTTGTACTGATTAATGATTTCAAGGGCAGGAGCGAGCAGGGGTATGCTGCACATTTGGTTGGTTTTGTGTCTCCGAGTCTTAATCCAGTATTTGCCATCAATGTTTACGATTTTATCCTTGGTGAGCTTCTCAACGTCAATGTATGCCAGTCCGGTTAAGCAGCAAAACACATAGATGTCTTTTACCTGTTGCAGCCTCAGATTGAAAAACTTCTTTTTCATGATGGTGTCCAGTTCCTGCTCTGTCAGATAGGCAACCTCTACCTCGTCAAGATGAAATTTGATATTGGCAAATGGGTCCCTTTTTATCCACCCGTTAGCAAGCGCAATCCGGATGATTTTCTTGAAATTCTTAATGTATTTGGTGGCTGTGTTATGAGCGCAGCCCCTTTTGGTTTTCAGGAAGTACTCATAGTCGTTTATAAACATGGGTGTTACTTCCTTCAGCTTTACATCCGACCTTTTGTACTTGGCTTGTATAAATTCCTCCAGATGTCGTTTGCAGGTTTCATATCGCGTTACCGTAGCCGGTGCGAAATCCTTTCCTTTCAATCCCCTGCATTTTTCGTTGTGTGCCTCGAATACTTCCATCAGGGTCTGGCTGTTGCTGTCAACACCCATATAAGCATCCCGGAGGGTGTAAGCCGTCAGAACATCGTTATACTCCTCTATCGTGATTTTATGCTCTTGTAGCTTCAATCTGATAAAGTCGAGCCGATTGTTTACCTCTTTTACTTTTTTGTTGCCACCTCGTGCGCAACCTTTGCCGTTATCCCAATATTCATCTGCTATGCTTAGCTGGGTCGCAAATTCAGCCCTTTGGCCGTCTACTGTGATTCTTGCATAGATGGGAAGTTCTCCGTTTTTCACTGCCCGTGTGCGTCTCACGAAGAATAAAACGCTGTAAGTTGTCCGTTTCATAATACTTGTTTTTAGTTACAAATTTACGTTTACTCTTGCAAATTTGCCCCATGCAAAACAATGAATATCAGTGCATTATCTCCCAATTCGGTGGCATTTTTCCTTTGATTTTTTTAGTCCACCGAATTTGCCACCGACTTTTCGCTTTTTTTAGCGTTTTTTTGCTTTTTCGGTCATAAAAAAAACCACTGAATTACTTGATTTTCAGTGGTTTGCATTTTTCTGCCTTTTTACTTGGCGGAGAGACAGGGGATGTTTTTCCCAAGCTTCCGCTCTGTATGTCAGATAGTTATAATCGCAAATATCACGTGGACACCTTTTGGACACCTTTTTAAAGAACGAAAAAAACTTC
>CAZYXQ010000217.1:0-1890 GCA_964651235.1 uncultured Gammaproteobacteria bacterium | reverse complement strand
TCAAAATGATGGCATACTTATGTATTCAGGGGACATTACATCTGCTCCTAATGGTGCAGTAGAGTACTTATATGCCAGTAAAGGATTAAAAGATGCTACGTTAATTCAATCTAACGTATATTCAGGTGATGATAAATGCGGCTATAAGATAATTGTAGGCAAAGGAGATAAGGTATCTAAAGATTATATGATGAACCCTAATAATCTTTTTGCGGAAGTGAAGTGTAATTCGGTTCAAAAGCAAACTATACTTGGTCTCCTTACGCCTAAAAAAGATGAACAATGTTTTGTTTTACTTAATTTTGGGGCGGGACAGGTTAGGGTATCTGGTAATAATAAATGGTCGCAACTTGCCACTAAAGCATTATTTCAGCAATGGAAGAAACCATTGTCGTTCAATAAACTTATTATAGCATTGGGAGCACAAATTGTAGAAAACAGAGAAGACGCAGATATTGATTTGTCCCTTGATAAGTTAGAAAAGGATTCTTTTATTAGGATATTTGAAAATAATTGACAAAACATTTGGAAAAAAGGAAATAGCATTGTATCTTTGTGGAAATTTTGAGTATGAGTGAAGAACTTCAGGCGTGGGATTGGATCGGTAAGGTAGGAGAGAAGATTACATTCATACGATTAAATGCAATAGAGCATAGGGACATAAGTGAAGATGACTATGAATTATTAAAAGTTCTTTACAAGGTTTACTGGATGGGTGAGCATCCATATTATCAGGTTAAAATGAATACTACTGACGAAAAGGTTACGGAACAAGGATTGTTTGGACAAAATGACATGAATAAGTAAGTGGTATGGTTATTGTCAATGTGTTAGCAAATATTAAAAATTGACAGACATGAGAAAATATGGATTAATACCTAGTACAAATTGGTTTACAGATTGGTTAGACGGATGGCCTTTTGGCGAGCCTCAGAGTTGGACATACAGAGGTATGTGGGTTGACTTGGACAAATATGAAGTCACGCCTAAGAAAGAATATGCCGAGAAACTCGCTAAAGAAAAGGAAAAAGAGCTTAAAGAACTTGACGAGTGGTATGAGAAACGGAAACAGAAGTTACTGGCTGAGAAGAAGGAGTTGACATCTTAACAAAGAACAGAAGCGTAGGGGAAGAGGGTCTAAATGTCCCTCTTTTTTTTGTTCAAATAATCGGCACATAAGTTATATTACTGCCAATAATTTGTTACACAAAATGTATAATACAAAATTATATAAAATAAATTTGGAAAGTTCAGAAATAGTATTTACATTTGTGGTATGAAATAAATTAAATGTCATGAAAATTCAATTAGACACCGTTGCAAAGGTTATTAGAGTAGAGGAGACAATAAACCTCGGAGAGTTTTTAAAAGCAATAAAAGATTTACTTCCTAATGATCTATGGAAAGAATATAAACTCGAAACCAATACGATCATTAATTGGAGTTATCCATACTATATTTATGAGAAGAGGTATCATTATCCGTGGTTGGAGCCGACAATAACATATACAACTGGGACTAATATGCTTATAGATACCAGAAAGGAAAATAGCGTCTATTGTATTGAGTATTAATGAAGTTGTGTATTGAATCCGGCTGTACTGCGCCTCAATTTGGGGGTCTTCGGTGTAAATACCACCAATATAAAAGGCATATGAAAGGTGGAGATTTATATGCTCCGAAGAAACGACAGAAGCCTATTGCCAAGGAAAGCCCCAAGAGAAAAGTAGTAAACAAAAGATACTTAGAAAGACTAAAAGAAAAGTGGGAAGAAGATTTAAAACATGGCGATATTCGTTGTTTCTTTTGTGACGAGGTAATGAAAAAGAGAGAGGATAATCATCATATTCTGGGGCGGGGAAGTGTCATACTTGAAGAAGAATGGTGGGC
>CAZYXQ010000216.1:0-1890 GCA_964651235.1 uncultured Gammaproteobacteria bacterium | reverse complement strand
AGGTTTTTTTCTGTTCTCAATGAAACAGCTAGTAAAATATCTGAAAAATAGTCGCAGATTATTCTGGAAATTTCTTCGGGAAAAGGTTCCATAAGTTTTCCGGAACGCAAGCCTGCTTCAAGATGTACATTTTTCCAGTTTTTATTAAAATTAAATATCTTACCTGAACCAATTGCTGCAGCAGCGCTGCTCATGGTATCTCCATGATAAAGAACATATTTTGGTTTTATCTTCTGAATTATCTTTTTTACTTTGAAAATCATTTGCAAAAACCAAACAATAGAACTTCTGTTTACCTTAGACCAAAATTTAGTACTCAATTTTGGTTCCTGACTTAAAATAAAATCAGGGGCTTTGATTCCAAAATTTTTACAAGCTTCTCCTAAGGGGTGTTGACCTGTGTGAATAAACCAGTAATCTCTCTTTTGTTTCTGTAGTTCCAACATCACAGGCATACATTTAATCAACTCAGCTTTTGTTCCAAGAATAATTGCAATACTTTTCATTTAACTAACGAACATTATTTGTTTATATTCTTTATGAAATATCCTTCTTATTCGGTAAACTGGAATTTATCCATCATCCCCCAAGGGCCTTGATTTTGAGTGTTCCATTCCTCTGGGGGTATTAAAAATTCTTCTCTAATTAAAATTTCATTTGGATACGAAACTTTCCAGATTTTAATTGGCCCCCTCAACCCTTGGTAATAAACAAAGTCCTTTAGTTGAATCCCTTGTTCTTTCAAGCTTCTCACGACAAAATCGTCCTCAGAATGAGCTAGCTGAATTGTAGAGTAACTGTTTAAAGGATCATTCATTAAGTACATTTGTGCAAATAAGCTCTTTGAGACTTTTTCAGAAAGATAAATCACGGTTCCGGTATTATCGAAGTGAACATTATTTCCAGAAGTAGAAATACTTGGAATTATTTGAATAACTGAGTTTATTCCTCTTCCGAAGTCGATGAGTTGTTCCTCAAAATAAACATACCTTACGGGCAAAGCTATTTGTTTTCCATTGTAATAAAATATTGCGCTGGGAGATTCAGTGAATTTGATCCTAGAATCTTTCTCAATAATTTTTAAAGCTACTCCGAGGATATAAGCCTTTCCTTGAGGAATGAAAGTTTTAGTCCCATTTTCTTCATAAGAGAGATCATTGTCAACAAAAGAGGTTCCTTGATAAATTTTAACTTGAGTCTCATTGAAGATTTGAGTTTGTGAAAAATCATTAACCATGACCGGAATTTCAGCGAGTCTGTCTAATCCTTCTGTTCCGGATCCAATACTGCTATAAGCCCCATACTTTCCTAAATCTGAAGAATCAATTAGAAGATAAGATACGTTATGAGTTTTCATTAAACTCAAGGCTGTTTCAGGGTTAGGTGTTGTTAAAAGATATCTCCCAATAGTATGATCCCACCAACTAATAAAGTGTCCCCCATCTGTTACTGTTGGGCGGTTTCCTAGTGTTTGTACCCAATAACCATAGTCCCACCAATGTACAAATACACTACCCTCAGGAGTATTATTTGAAACCCAGTTCATTGCATACTGCCACTGTTGATTATATGCATTGGGGGAAACATATGTTGCAGAAGAAACGGTGGAACTAGAATAAACAAAGAAAACCAGAGTTCCCATAATAACAGAAGCTAAAACAACTAAACCTAAAAATAAATTTAAGAGGTCATCTCTCGTTTTTTTGTATTCGAATATTTTAATCAAGAAATAAATCGCTACGAGAATTATCATTGGAGCAATAATAAAGAATAATCTCACAGCCCCCCTCATAGACACAATTGCCCAAAACGAAAAAGATAATAACATCAAAGAGGCCATATCCATATTCGCAAAATCTTCAATAGTTTTTTTGTCTTCTTTAAGGTTAG
>CAZYXQ010000215.1:0-1901 GCA_964651235.1 uncultured Gammaproteobacteria bacterium | reverse complement strand
CAATACCGATCAAGGCAGTCAATTTACGGCAGAAGAATTTACCGACACCCTCCGTGTCTTTTTTGAACGTCTTTGGAAAAGTGTAAAGTATGAAGATATCTACCTCAAAGCCTACAGTTCCATGACAGAGGCAAGAAACGGACTTTCTCAATACTTAGTTTTGAAACCTCTGAAAGAAATGAGCATACTGCCAGTGATCAAATTTGGAGAAAATTTTCAGAGGAGCATAGAAGGCGAAGAACGAAAATTCTACTGAAATCCTCCATTTAAATCTATGACGAGACCATTTTACCTCCATATGTGATCTCAATTATCCGGGAACACCGCTTTTCCGCGTGCTTGGCGCACGATTCCCTCGAATATGCCGTCTTCAGTATTCTT
This sequence comes from uncultured Gammaproteobacteria bacterium, assembly GCA_964651235.1. Classification (GTDB taxonomy): domain Bacteria; phylum Patescibacteriota; class Microgenomatia; order UBA1406; family GWC2-37-13; genus YC2-FULL-38-9. The sequence goes on along the minus strand of CAZYXQ010000215.1, from coordinate 1,520 downwards.
GGCGTTCTGATGAGATTAAACGCCTCGGGAAATAGCGCGGTTGCGTTCCATGGAGCAGGCTCAGGATAAATCGGTAAAGGAGGAATGATAAAAAGTCTTCATAAGCCGAGAATTGGTATAAGCTGTTCGAAACAATAGTAGTTTTGGGCAGCAAGGTTACAGTTAGACATAATTAATGGTTTTCGAGACCGCAAAGGAGGAAGTTATTATCCGGTTGCTTATAACTCATAGATTATCCGAGGTCGGAATGTAGAGAGAATATGCCGTAAAACAAGGGCAATGTTAAACTTTATTGCTAATAGTATCAATGTATTGTCGTATTTTTAACAGCCCATTAACAGCCGAGAAAACTGGTCGAACTCTGATAATATGGCTTTAGTTGCGCAAAATCTTCATAATGCTCAGAGAAACTCGGAGTTGTGCAAAGCTTTCAATGATAGGAAATGCAAGTGGTATTATTATGTCTAAACCTAAAAAAGTTATAAAATTTTTATTATCTGATATTTCATTTGCCGCGAGAAATAAAAAAGAAATTTCAGTCCTGAAGGAAATCGGATGTGATGTTATTATTTTGTGTATAGGAGAAAAGACAGAACAAATCATCACAGAATCAGGACTTCTTATTTATAAAATTGAAAAATTAAAATTAAGCATTACTCAACCCAGGCTTATCCGAGCAATTCAAATAATTAGAAGATGGGTTTTTCTCGCAAAACTTCTAAGAACATTTAATGCCGAATGCATTAGTTGTCACGATCTTAGCGCCCTTTTTATTGGTTGGATGTCCACTTGGCTTACTCCTAAAAATAAACGTCACCAATTGGTATATGATTCCCATGAATTTGAAGCGGGCCGAAATACAGATGGCAAAAGAAGTAAATTGAAGTTATGGTTTATCATCCGCTTAGAGCGCTTCCTGATGACCAAAACAGCTTTTAATATGATGGTTAATGACTCGATAGCTGATGAAGTGACGAAATTACATTGTCTTAAAGATAGGCCAATTGTTGTCAGAAATTTAGCCCCCTATTCAGCAATTGATGAATCCGTGTGCAAGCAGTGTCGTAAGGAATTGTTAAGGAAAATTCAATTATCTGAAAAAACTTTTTTATTAATGTATCATGGGAAAATTACAAGTGGCCGAGGTATAGAGAATTTATTAAGAGCTGCTGCTCTAATCGAAAATGTCGCAGTCGTTATTTTGGGATACGGAGATGCTGAATATATGATTAAGTTGAAAAGTTTAATCGATGAACTGCAGATTGGGAAAACAGTACTTTTCCATCCACCGGTACAACCTTTAGAGTTGTGGCAATATGTAGGAGCAGCTGATGTAGGGATCGTGACAATAGAAAATATTTGTTTGAGTTATTATTATTCTTTGCCTAATAAACTCTTTGAGAACATACAAGCGGAAACACCGGTTATTGGCAGTAATTTCCCTGAAATAGGCCGAGTGATTAATAACTACAAGATTGGCTTGTGTTGCGATTCGGCAAATGTTGATGAAATGGCATTTG
>CAZYXQ010000214.1:0-1903 GCA_964651235.1 uncultured Gammaproteobacteria bacterium | reverse complement strand
GGATATATACTTTTATCGATATTTTTCTGAATGTTTATTAAAATGTAGTGATGGAAAAAAGAGTCTGCAACTGCCTCAACAATATCTTCCCAATTGCTCGATAAACGGGAGCTCTTGTTGATGCTAATTGATACCCCCCTTACAAATTTGTTCATGTAATACGGGAAGTCAGAGTATACCCAGCTTGCACCGCCCTTCTCAGAAAACTGCTCCATAATAGAGACCATGGGTAATATGCCCCTGCTGTCTGACTGGTGTGTTGTAAAAAGGTTAAAATAGTCCAAACCAGATGGTTCACATGATTCTTGTTGTGGGTTCTTTTTTAATGTCTTTAGTATTAGCGATACAAGCGCAGCCTGAAATAATAAATCATCTTCATTTGCTCCGGCTTTTTTTTTGGCTTTTTCGAGAATAGCGTTATGATATTTCATAAGTACAGCGTCGATGCTTCCAGGAAAATATCCATCATATAACTGCTGCAGTGTGCCGCTATCATCCATTTGCAATAACAGTTTTGTTAAAATAATCGGTCCAGCTTTTTTTTCTGATAGTTGGTATATTTTATCAAACACGCTTGATATAGCCATTAACATTTTTTTTGCCTGTCCATGTTGAGACAGTAGTTTTTTTCTCTCCGCTACCAATTTATGGAAGGCTTGATACCTACAATCTGTAGCAACATCTCTGTAAATTTGATTCATAGAGGCCTTATCGATAGAAAGTCCTGTTACATAAATAAGTCCAGATTCGTTAGCCATTTATCTTCGTCTCCTCGATCGAATCACTTTTCCCAGTACTGGAACTAACCGCTGTTCCGCTAGCCAAGTAGGGTCAGCAAGTTTGGTCTCAGTATTGAATTCAGGGTTGGAAAAAAATACCTCTCTGTCTATAAAACCGGTTAGAGGAAGCCGTACTTCTAACGTATTATTTTCACGATCAAACCAAAACCACATACTCCGTGACTCAACTAATTCCTTCCTAAAGTAAGTATTGACTGTGGAAAGCGGCAAGTCGAAAATCTCATCAATACTGGATTTGGTTTTAAAGTACGACAATGCGTTGCCATAAAATTCCCTGCAAACATCCGGATAGAGTAGTTCACCGGTTCGTGCATCAGTTATACGCATCTCCTCGACCGTTTCCTTTAGAGCAGTTTCATAAACAGTGTGATCACATCTTCCCGCCGCAGTAGTCCAGGCTCCTGGGTCATGTCTTGCATCTAATGTTCTTTGTGTAACTAGAATTTCGCCATCTATCAAAAGGATACTGCCGCTGGAGACCAATACACTGGGGATACCCAAGGAGATTTCAGTAGTATGCCGTTTTTTTCTGACCGAGTCTATCGACAATATCAGGTCATTATCACAAAACTCCGGAAATCCAACTACATACGTGTCTTCGATGTTAATATCTAATACGAAACCACTTTTTTTTATCTGGGAGGCGACCCAGAACACGCTATCGTTTAGATGGTCATCATATGTGTCATTTAGTATATTTTTAACGATATTCACCGCGATCATCCACCTAATTCTATTATTTATAAGAACTTACCTTCAGCACTCAATGATTTGCTCTCAAAATCCGCTCTCCCAAATTTGTAAACAGCTTTCTGCGTAATAATGGTTATATCTTTGGAAGGCTTATCTAATCCACCTTCCGAAGCAGAGCGGAAAACGGGTTAAAATTGATAATTATAGTGTAAAAAGGGCAATCAGCGATGAAACTGATTACCCTTGACTGATTCTATAACCGGGAAACCAGAGGATGAGATGCATCCTGACGGTGAGCCGGGATGCTAGGCGCTTCGGCCACCGGTTCCTCGTTTTATTGATGGTTACTGGGCCGGGGCCTGGGTTTTGGGAGCGATCTTGATCTCTACTCTTCTGTTTTTCAGACGCCC
>CAZYXQ010000213.1:0-1906 GCA_964651235.1 uncultured Gammaproteobacteria bacterium | reverse complement strand
AAAGATGTTCCAGTTTCAGCCCCCCAAGGGGGTCTCCATTTTTAACATGCCGTAACCTTATTTATCATAATTTAATATTTATTGTGGGGGCTCCGACTTGGAAATACTGTTCTCCATCGCTTTAAAAAAGTTTGGAAATTCTTGGAGAATGCTATTTTTTACGTTGGACAAGTTTCCTATGTTATATACACAGAGCTTTTTGTTTTTATTACCCCCAAATACTACTGTAAAAAGATCAACTAAGTGGATTTCGTGATATAATTTAATGTTTTCTTTTTTATGTATAGAAGTACAATTGCTTGAAAAAATCGGAAAGTACTTGGTAAACATATTAATAATTGCAGCCATAAAGGGGAGTAAAAATGTCGGCTGATTATAAGCCTGTCCTTAAACCTTCTGAAACTAAAATGGAAACAGCGTTTGTTATTGAACGCGCGAATTACATTGAATATGTACTCAAAAAGATATTAATTAAGTACATTTCTCCACCTGATGACCGAGTATTGTTTCTAAATGATATTATACTTAATAATTCAATGCTGAATTTTGGTGCAAAAGTTAAAGCTTTTCTATATTTGGTGGAAAAGAATAAATGGGAAAAAATTAAACAAGAGCATTTTCATAAAATTATCAATGTCAGGAATGCATTTGCCCATTGCGATACCGTAACTCAAAACATAAAAATCACAATGGATGACAATGGGTGTAGTCAAGTAGCTGATGCTTATTATTATCTTGAATCTGTAAAATCCTCTGGCAAATTTATTCAGACAAAAAGGGAAGATGCGCTTCATGAATTTACTCAAAGCTATGTATTAGTTAAAGAATATTTACATAGAATTGAAGGATCAATAACAACAACATATTAGCAAACAATGCAAGATTTGGCAAAATGGCTCGCTATGACCACGACCACTGTGCTATTTTAAATACAATGCCATGACTTAAAAATTACCTTCCAAAATCCCCCTTTTCTAAAGGGGGACACAGGGGGATTTTTATTGCACTTTGTAAAATATCCCCCAACCCCTCTTTGGAAAACAGGGGGCAGTATATACTGTTTAAGTAAATGACATTGATTTTAAATAGCCACCGAAGGATTCAATAAATGAATATGAAAAGTATTTTTGTCATTTGCACTGCAATAATTTTAATTGGATTATTATTTTGGCCAACACCATATCGATACGATAATATGACTATTGAAGGAAATATCTTCCCTGTTCGAACTTTTAGGTTAACGGGTAATACAGAATATTATCTGATGGGTGATTGGATTGGTAAAGAAAAAAGCAAAAAAGATCAAGTAAAGATCAAAGAAAGCGAACTTTTACCCATAGAAGAAAGTTCTAAAATTACAGGAAGTCTTTATATAGACCATTTTGGCTCGCTTTGTGGTGAAATATATAATGGCAGCAATTGGATAATAACAGATGTGATACTTCGAGTGGTTGTAAAAGAGAAAAAGGGAAAAGTAAGATGGGATAGAAGATTTAAAGATGAACTAAATATAACTCCATTATCAACATCAAACATTCATCTTAAAGTTACAGGTAATGAAGATATACCCTTATTTGAATGGTCTCTCGAAGAAGTAAGAGGGCACAAAAAAAATTAATATGTTCCACTAATTAATAGTATTTTAAACACACAACAAAATCAATACAACTGGTCGCTCCGGTTGATCTTTTCGTTATCCATTGATTCCGTATCCAAATCATGGATGATATCGCGGCTATAAGTAGACAAGGAAGCGTATAACCTTAAGGTCACGGGTTACATATACATTGAGGAAGCCGAAGAGGCTAACGAAAAGTAAATTAATCAGTTACTTATGATAGGAGTGTTTCCATGCAACAGTATGTTCTTACAACGGCCGCCGGAAAACGTTTGATCGCAAAAGCAT
>CAZYXQ010000212.1:0-1928 GCA_964651235.1 uncultured Gammaproteobacteria bacterium | reverse complement strand
TACGAAAAGAACATTAAAACTTCTATGAAACAGGGTGGCATTGATTCAATTAAGGACATCCACTTTTTTGGAATAAAAGGAAAAAGCGAAGAACCTCTCGCATACGGTTGGTATGGATGCCGAAAAGACCTATTAGGATCAATAAAAAGAGGGGAAAGATATTCCGGAATCCGTGTAAGACTCGGGAATATTCTTATAGGAGATGCCCATCTATTAGACAGGTGTTTTAGGGAGGAAAGGTTTAATAGCTATATGATAGGTGAAATCCATGTCGATTCTCCAAATCTAATCCCTAACAGCAGACGAGATGATTTTATTGATAATGAGACAAAAACTCTATTTTATAACGCAATAGAAAAGGAGATAGGATTATCCATTTCTAAAGAAATTAGATTTGCATCTAGAGCAAAAGCCGACAAGGTAAATCGGGAGAAACATCTAAATATACAAGAAAACATTAAGCCCAATAAAGATTGCGAACTCAATAAGACAAAATTAAGCCCTTCTAATATTTCACAACAACATGATATTTTCACAAAAATAAAATCAATTTGTGGAGATTGTCCTCAATGTCAAAGTGTCTCAAATATAATGAAGTATTTCCACTTGACTTGCCTTCGTGAAAAATCGGAATAGCGAGTTTGATTTAGGACCAATAGAAACGTGTTCATACAATTTGTTCTATCCGGTATGCAAACTCTTTCGCGGTCTGATTTCAACGAGGTTAAGTGCTTCAATATTGTCATCAAGAATCACTGCGACCTTTCTATTTGGTAATTTTCTGATATACGTTGATATTTCAGAGCCCAAATAATCTTCACTAAGAGCGTCAATTGCTTTCCGATCAACAGTTGAAGTAATTTTATGTATAATCTTAATATCACATTGACTTAGTATTTCAGGGTCTATTGCGGAAGGTTGTTGGCTTACTACCATAAGAGACAATCCCGGTTGCCTGCCCTCTTTTGCCCACTTTATTAAGATATCCTTGGCAAGAGTTGACTTAGATGTGGGGCAGTAATTTTGTGCTTCATCTACCGCCATTAGGACATTAGGCATTTCAGAACCTAACCCTAGCAATTCCCTCCGCTTTGCCTTCGTTCTATGTTTGAAAATAAGTTGCGCCAATATCCCTACAATCAGGGTTCTGATTCCATAACGAGATTGATCTTTTACACTCAAGTCCACAACATTAATTTTCTTCGGATCTAAAAGATCCCAAATTTCAGTGTATTTATATTTTTCAAAAACCTCCCAATCTTCAGCCATATTAAGACTGCGAATTACAGCAGCTTTCGTCTGATCAATTGCTTTAGCGTCTTCCTCAACCTCTCTTATGATTTCAGAAATAAAGTAGTTATTATTGAATTTTCTCTTACAAGCCCTAACAGCATTATATAAAGTTATTCCTCTTAACTCGTTGATGTCCAAGTTAAACAAATCACACCACATCTCAGGAGATACATCTGACGGATTCACCCTCATAGAAACAATCTCAATACCTCTGCGCTCGAATTCAGAAACAACGTCTTTGCCACCATAATTTTCTATAGGGTCACCTGGAACCAGTAGCCTTACGCTCAAACCTTTAGGATCAAGATTCCAGGCCCATAAGTCTGACTCTTGTGCAAGATTAGGCTCCGAAAACGACCAAAATATTCCCTGTGAATCAATTAATAATTTTATTAAATTATCAAGTTTAGCCAACTCCTCGATGATTACACCCATCGTATATGATTTACCACTTCCTGTTTTGCCACATACCAAGATTCTGTGCGTAGTGGACATGTCTATTGTATAGATGTCCTCAGAATCTAGAATCTTTCCTATTTCCATCATGTTCCAATCCCTCGCTTAGTTTATTTTTAAAGAAATGAAAGGGGTAATAGATTCTTGTAATGATATGCCTCCATGCACTCCCCACTCGT
>CAZYXQ010000211.1:0-1929 GCA_964651235.1 uncultured Gammaproteobacteria bacterium | reverse complement strand
AGCAAAAAATGAATACTCTGGAAAAATATTTGAAAAAGATTGATGAAAGTTCATACGATTGTAAGGATGTCCATACAATCAATTCTGAATTTCAGCAGGTCTGCAAGCAACTTTTTGAAGAGGGCAAACGGGATATTGCTGCAATTGCTGATATTGACAGACAAGTATTTTCAGTTCAAAAATCTTTTGATAAAAAAAAGGATAATGAAAAAGGGATTATTAACGGATTAAGCTGGCAAATGAGCGGTACACAAACTTTGGAAGATGGCAGCCAAGTGCCTCTTTATTGGCCTGATGTTACAAAATACACCCAACAAGATTTTGAATATTTTGAAAAACGTTACAACGATTGCAAAAACCTATATGCAAAAACTGAATACGGTTTAATGGTGTATTTTGGTGAGAAAACTGCCACATCAAGACATAATGATTTTAAACGTCAGCTTTGTAATGAGTTATTTCAGCTAAGCAAAGAGTATCACGCTAAAGCTAATAAAAGCGGTGAAAAAAATCATTACGTGTTGCATTTCTTCCAGTCTTTGCGAATGGCATTCGGAGTTGCAGAAAAATCGAATCTTGAGCCTGAATTGACTAATCTAATTAAGTACATATTTGAAACGCACCAAAATTGGGATATTACTAAGGATGGCACTTTACGTATTTTACTTGACCTTTCTGGTTTATTATCCGATTATTTTGGCTTATCAAATAAATTAATCGACTTTCAGAAAATTGTTAATAAGAACCTGGAAGGTGCCGAAGAACTTGAAAAAACCTATTTATGGGGTGCAATGTACACCATTGACCGTAATATTGCTATTGAGCAAAAAAGAAATAAACCAGTAGCTGACTTATTAAAATACAAAGCAAGATTATATGAGAAACTCGCAACTGAGGCAGAGAGTAAATCAAACCTTGCCTGCGTGAGTTTTGCAGAAAATGCACTTCGCATTTATCAACAAATTAAACTTCCTGATGACATTTGTAGATTGGAGAAGTATTATTCCGAATTAAGAGGCAAGTTTCGGTTGTCAGAAATAAGGCAAGAACTACCAAAGGAGCACGTTGATAATATGAATGAGCGCATTTTAAAAGCGGTTGCTGATAACAACGAAAGAGGCATAATTTATCATTTCATAACATCTCCATGGTATGATTCAATTCAAAATATTAAAGACCGTTCTATTGAAATGAGTAAACATTCGGTTTTGCTTTCTATGTTACCTACGTCAATAATGGATAAATTCGGCAACACGGTTGACGTGTTTTATACTGATGAGGAAAAAGAAAAATTCAATTTTTGGAACTCATATACATTCAATTTCCAAATTGGCACCCAAACAATGCTTAGGTTTTTTATTGAAGCCTATAAAGCCAGGAAGTTAAGTTACGCCTCTGTGATATCCCATTTAGAAAGCACATGGTTTAATGAAGTTATTGTAAGGAATTATCATGGTCAGGCAGTAGATGTCAAACCCATAGATACGCTTAAACCTGGATTAATAAGGTTGTTTGAAGAACTCGATAGTTTCTTTGTTGACAATACTTATCAATGTGATTTTGTTACCGTAACCGATAGTTTAACATTGAAAGTTGAGGGGCTTTTACGATATTTCTGTGAGAAAATTGGCATAGCAACATTTAAGACAAGGCAGAAAGGCTCAGATAGACTGGTAATGGAAAAATTATTGGATGATTTATTGGCAGACATTGCTCACGAGCCACCTTTAAAACCTGAACAGAAAACCAATTTTGATGAGGAAGACAGAATACTAATAAAATATGTATTAGCAGAAAAAGCAGGATTAAATTTGCGAAATGCAATTGCTCACAGCTTAATGGATGTATTTGAATATTCATTTGAACATGTTGTAGTTCTTTTCTGCCTCATAATCAAACTTAGTAAGTATAAATTTATAGAAACGAAAG
>CAZYXQ010000210.1:0-1930 GCA_964651235.1 uncultured Gammaproteobacteria bacterium | reverse complement strand
AAGGATTATGCCCGAAATTAGGCTTACGATATAGGTAACAATTATTATTTTCTTGTTCGTTGACTTTGTTAATGTAAGAAAAATTAAAAACCAAAATAGTGAACCAAACAATACAATAAAAGCGATTTGAAAATGACCTGCAAGGATTATCTGTGAAACTATAATTGCTAAAATGAATACATATTTTTTGTTTGAAGAATCTATTAATTTAATTAAGTAATAATAAAAAAGGGGAGTAAGACTAAAGGCCTGAATTAAGTTAAGATGTACCCATCGAAATGAGAATGCTCCATTAAATGCTATATTGAGAGAAAGCAATAGTGCAATAAGAGGTGTTAGTTTAAAATAGATAAAAATTAGATAAAGTCCGATAGAAAACAAAAACAAACTGAAAAAAAGGAGGAAAATTATACCATTGGCGGGAGAAAATACGGATAAAAATATCAGATTGGGAATAAATAATGCCCCCATTTGACCTTCAGCAAATATAGGAAATCCCCCCTGTAATTGTTCTGTCCAAAGCGGTATTGAAAAATGCCTTAAGTATGAAGCAAGAAAATATTTGAGAGAAAAATTGAAATGAAATGAATCGGTCCTGTCAAAATCCGGTGTAAACAATACCTTATTCCAAACAAGTAAGAATAATATACCGTATGTTATAATGAAAAACAAAATGCCTTTTGCAATTTCATTTTTTTCACTTCTATTTGCAACCGTTCCAAATTTGGGTTTTTTTACCATACCTTCTTTCATTCTTCTATCTCTTTCCTTAATTTTCATGAGTATTTATGTATCGAAAAAAACAGAACATAATGTCAGACAAAAATATGGGGAGCATAAAAATATGCGTATATATGCATTTATCCTATTGATAATATCTCTCCTTTACTATGGAGGATTATATCAAAAATCGGATTCTTTATTCATTCCATATATCTTATACCTTTTTGTTTTTTTCGTGCTCATTATGGATAAGCTTCATCGTATATCAAGCGAAACGGTATTTTATGTTATTGTATTTCTTTTTATCACCGTTTCATGCATTACCATGATATTTTCACCTTCCCCGATATGTGATTGTTTTACCACGGTAAAGGAAAGTGGGGAATTTTTTTTAAAGGGTATAAATCCATATTCGGCCTTATTTACTCAAGTATATAAAAATGTATACCCGGACTATTTTATACATCTACCCTTTAGTTTTGTGTTTGTTTCACCTTTTATTTTTCTGTTTGGTGATCCGCGTGTATCATCTGTTTTTTCACTCATTATTATAGCTGTAGTATTAAAAAAACTACTATCTTGTAAAGCACAAGATTTTAATATATTTATTGCATCTTTTCTCTTTTTTCCACGATCTTTTTATATGATTGAACACATGTATCAAGAGCTAAACATACTTCTTTTTTTTGTTTTATTTCTATATTATTTAAAATCAAAAAAATCAAAAACGGCGTTTTTTTTATTCGGACTTTTTTATAGCTTTAAACAACACCTGTACATACTTCTTCCCTTTATTTTACTAAACCGCGATTGGAATAAAAGTATTTTTAAAAATCTATTCTTTTTTCTTTTACCATTAATGTTACCCTTTTTGTATCTTTTAATGAATACAAAAGAATTTATACATGATGTGTTATTTTTTACTCATATAAATACGTTTACTAACGCAATACCTTTGTCAAAAAGTCTTTCATTACCTAGTTTTCTTATAAATATTTTTCCCATAAAAATATACTATGCACAAATAATCGGTTATCTATTATTTGCTATTTCTTATATTCTGTTGTTAAAAAAAATAACAAAATTTATTCCGGGACCCCAAAAAAAAACAAAAACAAAAAAAATTTTTTATAAACCATTTTAAAAATTAATAACACCAATAACAAATAATAGGTAAAACGCCGAAATAAAAAAAAACTTTTTAACC
>CAZYXQ010000209.1:0-1951 GCA_964651235.1 uncultured Gammaproteobacteria bacterium | reverse complement strand
CGGCATATGAACTTTTTCTCTCTCGTAATATTGTCTGGTAACGGCACCATGAATAGTCAAACCGGTAAACGGCCCCATGAAGCTAACCAATACGCCAAACATAGAAACAATGCCATAATCTCTAGGACTCATGTACCGTGTTAGTATAGGCATGAGCAGGAAAGGAATAGCCGAATTGATAATTCTGGTTGCCGCATAGACTCCGGCTGTATGTATTAATGATGATTTGATTATTTTCTTAATCATTTTTATTATTGAATAGCATTTCGCATAGAAACAGATCACGATCATCATCGATATCCAATGATCTCTCTTTAGGCATAATATAAGCTTTTGTCGAAGACGATAAAAAAGATCGATTTTGCTGCAACCACGCTGATGCAGCAACATACACTGCACCGTTTAAAATATATACAACGAGGAAATCTTGGCGACGACAATTTTCCACTTCTCGATTAAGTAAGGGTGACATAGATTCTGTTTTATCGATTGAGTACATCAAGTAAGGATGTTGATCGACTTCTGCGACTGAGACACATGACGGCGAACTGTAAAACAGGCAGGTTTCAATACAACCATCAATGTCATCAGCCAACCTTAATGGTGAAGTTGGTTGCAGAAGCACAACATAATCGTATTTCTCTTGCAAAGTATTGATGGCATGAAGAATTGGCTCAATCCCTGGGGTTTCATCATTTGCCAATGCTGCCGGGCGAATAAATGGCACCTCACAACCCCATTCTTGAGCCACTTTTATTATTTCTTCATCTTCAGATGATAAAATCAAACGATCAATATATTTCGATTTCTTCGCCTCTTCAATTGTCCAAGCAATAAGAGGTTTCCCCACTAGCATCCTAATATTTTTTCTCGGGATTCCTTTGCTACCACCCCGTGCCGGAATGATAGCCAAAATTGATTTCCCTTGGATCATTTTTTAAATCTCTCCAATGTCTCTTTATATTTTTCCCATTCCCCAACATCCATCCAGCCATTCTCACTTATAGGGTAAACCCCAACTCGTCTCCCATCTGCTTTAACATCTTCAATAAGCTGTGTAATGTGATAAAATGCACCTTCCTGAATCATGTTCAACACACTTGCATTAACAATATACAACCCCGTATTCACCAAGAAGCTTAAATTCGGTTTTTCTTTAATCTTGCGAAGTATGCCCCCGTTTTCAATTTCACAAACACCATAAGGAATATTATAATTTTTTACTGACGCCACAAGAGTGATTTCATTTTTATTGCCTTTATGAAATTTTAAAATTTTCCCGTAATCCTCTTCAATAAGTATATCTGAATTGGATACAAAAATTGCACCGGTAACTTTTGAAGGTAAATATTTTAATCCCCCTGCCGTACCCAGAGGCTCATCTTCTTCAATATAGGTAATTTTATATTTAGTTTTAAATTCTTCAAAATACGCCTTAATCATTTTTGATTTGTGATTCAAAGTTACATAAAAATCCATCATGCCGAATTCATGAAATTTGTTCATAATCATTTCAATGATAGGCTTATCACCTATTGGGATCAGCGGCTTTGGCAGTATCTTTGTAAAGGGATCAAGGCGTTTGCCTCTTCCACCCGCCATAATAACGACAGGTACATCAATCCTTCTTCTTTTAATTACTTTTTTATTACTTTCCACAGAAAAAACTTTATTCCAGAAAGCCATGTTGATCAGTCTATAATGTTCATCGAGAATGGGAATCACAGATATCTTATATTTCAGAAAAAGCTTCTTAAGGTTATCGAGTGAATATTTTTTATCCAATACGAATTTCGGGCTCCGATTATAAACATCAACAATGTTGTCTCCCAAACTTCTACCATTGAGCAAATATCGTCTAATATCGCCATCAGTCAAAGCACCCAACAACTTTGAATCTTCATCAACTACAAACAATACCTTATCAGCAGTTTCATCTAATAGTCTTAAG
>CAZYXQ010000208.1:0-1972 GCA_964651235.1 uncultured Gammaproteobacteria bacterium | reverse complement strand
AGCAACTGCCTGAGCATTTCAACCTTTTCGCGCACCTTGCCGGTCCTGATAGCCTCGGCAATCACATCAAAGCTCCTATCGCCAACCACATTGTTGAAGTTTTCGAATATGCTTAGTGGTGTCATGGCGGTGCTATTAGAAATTTACAACCGTATTGTAAAACTTCTCCAGAAACTTCTCCACGTCCTTGGCCTTGTAATAGATTTTGTTACCGACCTGCGAGAACGGAATCATTCTTTCGTCGCGATAGGTCTGCAGGGTTCGTTTACTCACATTGAGCAACATCATCACATCCTGATTGTCGAGCCATTCTTCGCTGAGTCGAATTTCTTTACCGCTTTTCAGCTCCATGACTTTACCTTCGATGTTGCTGATTTTTTCCAGTAATTGCTGAAAAATTTGAGAATCAATTGTTATTACTTCCATTTTTTTAAAGGTTTTAAAATTTAACAATGCAATCCCGAATTGGCCATTCCGGATTTAAATTGATTTTGCTGCAACAAAAACCTTCACAATAATATGCACAAAAAAAAGTCCCTGAAGTCCCCAATTAGTCCCCAGAAATAAGATTTCTATAATCCTTTGGAAATCTAATCATTACGAAAAGCAGATAGAAAAAGTACCCCAAAAAGTCCCCAGCACTTATTCTGTTGAAACACAATGTTTTATTCAATTCTTTAAAAAAGTCCCCGGAGAAAAACAAAAAGTCCCCGGGAAAAAGCGCAGATTTCACTACGATTTTCGGGGACTTTTTTGGGGCTAAAACCGGTCAAACTTTCAATTTTCTTCCAGGTCGGGTAAAATATCTTCAATTTTGATTCTATTCCCTTCGTTTGCACGTTTTTCTTCCCGACTGTCTTTGAGGCAAGTATGAAATGTATCCTTACTGATGGGTTTTCTGTTTTTATCAACCACATGCTCGTGGACAATCTCGCTGATGAGCTTAATGTCACCCTCAAGCCATGGTTCCCCATTCTCATCACGCAACTTCAGCAATTCGTAAATCAAGGTTGCAAGAACATTAATCTTCTTATTCCATTTTAACTTCAATCTGGTCAGGTAGGTGAGCTTTGGTTCCTCTGCTACCATATTTGACTGAAATGATTTCGCTTTAACAAACTTGCTCAGTTCAAAGGTTTCGTACATCTTAATTTTAAAATCCTTTTCATTGAATCTTTTATCGACGTAATAATGACTAAACATGTTATTCAAATACGCCAGTACATTCATAAGAAAAATATTCTGAAGATATACGCTGAAAATGGCTTCCTGGCTCCCGATAATCTGTATTTTTTCTAAACGCATCTTTCCTTCATAACACATTCGGGTAATTACCTGAATATTCTTCTTTGCATAATGCCTTACTTGTTCCTCATTACTCGATACTTTTATTACGTACATGGCCTTTACTTTCAATCGCTCAAAAGCATCCGATAGCAGTACAGCCATCTGGTGACAACTGTTTTCGGGATTTGAAGCCTCACGGACCTTGTCCTCCAGCTCATAAACTTTTGTTGGAATCAGGTGGATCGTTGTTTTATCTTCATCCGAGTCAAAATGAAATTCAGCTTTAAGATCGTTTTTCGACTTAAATCCATGTTGACTTACATCCATGCCATCCAGCAATTGACGTTTGTTTTTGTTTGTTCCGGCAATCTGAATTTCTACCGTTTGTACCTCCTGTACTTTTCCAAGCAGGTAAGCTTTACTTTTATTAGAACACTTATCGTAATCATACTTTTCTTTCAAAATTTCGTTAAAAATATCTACATCAACACTGTTGAAACACCCGCTTTTCATAAAAAAAATCGTTTAATAGTAAATTTTGTACCGCTTTGCACAAAAATATAATACGAAATTTTCATTTCATCGGATGTTAATATCTTTTCGCATACTGTAAATCAAATAGTTAAGTGTAATTTATTGATTTTCAAGGGGGATAAATTTATTAACAATTGGAATGATGGAATTA
>CAZYXQ010000207.1:0-1988 GCA_964651235.1 uncultured Gammaproteobacteria bacterium | reverse complement strand
ATTATGATACAGGTAATAAATTTGAATACTTGAAAACAATGGTTGAGTTTGCGCTTCAACATGAAGAACTAAACGGTGATTTTAAGAAATTTCTAAAGGGCCTAGATTTGTGATACAGTGCAGGTTTGAAGATAACGGTATCGCATCATTGCGACATGTGACATTGTCTGCGATTATTCTTCATGAGCAACAAAAAGGAAAGGTTCTTCTTGCAAAACGTGCCTCCTTTTTAAAAAACGGCGGATTATGGTGTTTGCCCGGCGGGTATTTAGATCGTGATGAGACGACCGAAGAAGGTATACGTCGTGAAGTATTTGAGGAAACAGGATATAGAGTGAAACCACTTCATTTAGTCAGGCTTATTGATTTGCCTTCCCGACCGAAAGAAGACAGACAAAATGTAGAATTTTCGTATGTTGTAAAAGCCATACATAAAGAAAAGTCAATGGATAAAGAAACGACTGAGATACAGTGGTTTGATTTTGATGAGATTCCGGGAGAATCAGAATGGGCTTATGACCATAGAGATACATTTTTATGGTATAGAAAATGGTTGGATGAACAATTTAATCTTCCGGTATTGAATAATGACATTTTGTAGTAATCTTAAAAAAAATGTCTGATTGGTATTGTGATTGAGGTATTAAGTGGAAGGTATAAAACACTTCATAAACTCTATTAAGAGATTTGGGAAGTTGTGAGCAAATCTTTTTCCCCTTTTGTTGCAGTTATGGGAACTGCAAACTCATTCTGCAAAAGTCTATCTAAGGAAAACTGTGGGACATCTATTGCAAGATGTAAATCATCCAGTTTCAATTCGATTGCATGATGTGTAAATACTACCTCAGGTACGGGAATGCCCATAGCATGCAAGTCTTCAATATCAAGTTCGAATCCTTTATATTGATCATCCAGTGCACGTGAACTAACTATGTATTGAGGCCCGTTTGGCGTATCTTTTATGGTAAGATCTATCCAATCAGGAGAAGAAAAGTACCCCTCATCAACAAACCATTGGGCCATATTCTTTTTTAAAAATAGCTTTACTCTGCTTCCGGCTTTGGGATCCCGAGATCTGTGTTCCTCACCATAGTGAAGCTGTATATTTATAAATGGCGATTGTTGCTCACGATAATTTAGCTCTGCATCAAAGTAAGGATAACTCCCTCCACTAAAGTGAGTTGATGCTTTAATAGTGGGGGTTTTCATTTCTTGTAATATTCCGCCTTTTAGTTGTAAGGTTGGCGTTGGTTGTTCTCCAGGGTTATCTGTTACGAATACTACTCTAGTATTAAGACTGTTAAGATGAGGCTTTGTTTCATACATATAAGCACGTTCATGATCTGCTGGTTTCTCGGTAAGTTGAAGTATTGAGGCCTCATGCTCGGTTTAAAGTCAGCAAAGGTAAGCGACTGATATGCAGGTAAAATTGATAACCTATCAACCGTATGAAGTTGGTACTCTGTTCCCCTTTCAATGGGTTTAATACTCATATTCCTATAGTATATCAGGTGAGTGCGCTATAATCGAATTGAATGGTAGTGAAGGAAAAAAATCAATTTAAGAATGTGAAAAAACAAGATACTGTAATAATTTTTAGTTCAATAAACGGGCTAGGAAATGATTGTTTTTGATGATTCAATCAAACATTTTCCGTTTACTTAAACGGAATCCACTCTTTTTTTTCAAAAAAAGCGCGGATATGTTTTTATTCTTCCTAAACGGAAGATATAAAAACAAAAGAAAGGAGGTGATCCATCCGCTCCTTCCAGAACGGATACCTTGTTACGACTTAACCCCCATCGCCGAAAGTATCTTCTCCCGCTAGGCGGGATTCAAATAATCACGACTTTGTTGGCTTGACGGGCGGTGTGTGCAAGAGGCAAGAACGTATTCACCGTGGTGTGACTGACCCACGATTACTACCAATTCCGCGTTCATGGGGTCGAGTTGCAGACCCCAATCCCCGTACATACAGAACGCGGCGC
>CAZYXQ010000206.1:0-1997 GCA_964651235.1 uncultured Gammaproteobacteria bacterium | reverse complement strand
TTTATACCATCTTCGGGACGAAATTCTTGTCCAGCCAATACTATTGAGCAACGCGGCTAAACGGCTTTGGCCTAATGATCCGCTATCTTTTGTTGGCTTACAAGCATTGCTAGAAATTGTCGGCATTGCAAAAAAGGACGGGTCTCATGAAGATTTGCTGCCAACTAGATTGCATTACTTTGTGAGGGCACAAGATGGTTTACATATTTGTCTCCATAAGCAATGCTCAGGGCGAAATGAGGGTAAACCTGCCTTCTTTGTATCAAGGAAAAATGATCAGGATACTCCAGAAGGTTACTGTCCTGAGTGCTACCGAGCTAACCAAAAATCTAAACTCGTTGAACTTGTTAGTTGCCGAAAGTGCGGATATGTTTTTGGAGCGTTGCAAGATTTGGGTCCACGTAGGGCTCAAAATCCTGAAACTGACGATCAGCAAAAGCAATATTTTGATTCATTCAGTACAGAATTAGGTTGGGCAGCAGATTCTTTTTGGTCCTATTTCAGCGTTGATGAAGAATTGCCTTACCCGGACCAACCTAAGGTCGAAGATGAGGATGATCCAGATGATTTGTTCATTCATCCTATTGAGATAGATTGGTGTGTAATATGCGGGAAAAAAAGTGATAAAGGCGCGGGGGATAATTGTAATTGCCAAAACCCACATTTAAGAAATATAAAAATATTTCATCGTCAATGCAGGCCAACGGATTTTAATAATTTAATTAACTCGAAGAAGACTTTGCTAAATCATTGCCCAAATTGTGGGGCGCGAAATGTGCTAGGTCTTGAACCACTGCGACGTTTTCAAGAATCCGATGATGAAACTGGCTTAGCAATAGCGATCCCTCTTGCGCACTTCCAAGTAAGCCCTCCTAAAGGCAATAGGCCGCCTCGAAAATTGCTTTGTTTTACTGATAATCGCCAGCGAGCCGCAGCATTTCCATCTTTGTTGGAGGAAGAGACTTTTGAGCATGATATGGGGCGCATGATTGTTAAAAATATTAACCAAGAGCCAGAACCTATGAATATTATGGCCATCGGTGAACGTTTGGCTGAGTTAGCAGATCCGCAATCAAATAATTATGACCCAGACTTTTTCTTGCCAGTTTCTCGCTTTCCTGATGAAGAATTAAATGCAAAAGATAAACGTAACCTATGGATTGCGGAGGTTTTAAGCTACGTTGGAATTCCAGATTCTGCACGGGAATCTGCCGAGGATTTAGGCTTAGTCGCCGTGAAATATCTTGTTAAAGAAGAACAAGTCAAGGAATTTTATTATTTACTTAAGCCATATGATATTAACCAACAAGAAGCAAGTGATCTTCTGCAAGTCCTGCTAGGATTTATGCGGCATAGAAAAGCATTCACTTTGCCCAAAGGGATAGATCCCGACGCAACTGCGTTTGGAAGAGTATCCGTTGATATCGGGTATATATTAAGGCGCGAAGGAATAAAAAGCACAATTGGATGGTTACCTCACTTAAATAAAGATGGCAGCTATAGGGATAATCAAATTGTGGATTATTTACGACGAGTTCTTTGTCTTGAAAGGAATGAGGTTCTTAATGTTTCAGAGATGATCTGGAATTATTTGGTTGCTCAGTTATTAGTCGAGGGGAAAAATGGGAAATGGCAACTTGATCATGAGCGCATTTACATTGAAAAATCACGGTCTAGATATATTTGTAAACGCTGCCGTATTCCTTCTACTTTCTCAATCCATCAATGTTGCCCGCACAAAGGCTGTAATGGTCAGCTAGAGTCTCAGCCATTTGGAACTGAACAAGAGAATATCATTGCTCGTTGGATTGCTGGAACTGACGATGTGCAATTTACTACATTGAAATCTGAAGAGCATACGGCACAGATCAACAAGGAGCTCGCAAAAAAAATTGAAGAAGATTTTCGCGCTGAAGAAGGTGTCAATCTTCTCAGTAGTACCACCACGTTTGAATTAGGGATTAACATCGGTGACCTGCAAAAAGTACTTCTTAGGA
>CAZYXQ010000205.1:0-2008 GCA_964651235.1 uncultured Gammaproteobacteria bacterium | reverse complement strand
GCCGATAGATAATTACCTTACCTACACATTTTATTTCTTTCAAAGGCATAAATCACTTACATATTCAGCGACATACATCCTACTAACTGTTTAAACTGGTATTGTGAAAATCTTCTGCAAGTACTGACATGTAAACGGTGTCGTCATTACGTTTTATTACCATCTCACGAAGATTATGGCGAGCTGGTCTAGCAAAATGGCACAATGATATTAGTGGTAAGGCTGCTTTATAGTCCGACAAAAATGGGGCTGTAATTTTTAAATAAATTTAATTATTGGTTTCTTTTTACGTTTCGGCTGCCAAGGATATAGTTTTAGACTATAGTACCGATGAAATAGTCAACTTTGCAAAGTGAGTCAAACAGTAATCAAAATTAACCATCATTGAGCAAGAGAGAGTATTCCCTCTGACTATTCACGCCACCTTATACTAGACGTTGATTTCACATAATATAAAATTGCACCTTATATTCCGCCTCTTGGCTATAACTGAACATTGAATCTGGACAAAAATTACTTCCAAAAGTAGGCCATTAACGCAACAATCCAGCCTATACAGACTGTACATGGAAGGTATATTCCTAAGATGGGAGTTGCATGGAGGTAGCGATTTGATGTAGTTCCCAGTCGTGCAATTTTATCAATTATATCTTTAGCACCTTTTTTCTCATCAGTATAAAATATCGTCAAATTACGAATGACTAACCAAGTTTGGATGGAGCATAAAAACCAAAAAAGGCAAATGATTGTCATTATAGGTGCTATTATGGGTAAAACATCATAATTGTCGGCTCCACGCGCTGCAATTGCCGCAATTGAATTTATGGTGAGAAATACTCCTGTTCTTGCGTTCATTAGAGTGTCTTCATGTTCTATTCGAGAACGGCACGTCTTCCAGTCAACTTTACTTGCATCCCCTTTTAAAACAGTGCCAATTAAAGCCATAATGTTGTCATGAATTTTATCAGCCATGCAAAGAAATCCTTTCTATTGTTCACATCATCAACTTCATATAGGGTCTTTCTTGCAGCTTTCAACGGAATGATAATTTTATGTCCACATCAAAAATCCCCAGATGCTTAAGGGTCTGAATCATGTTTTTTTTGTGGCATTCTGCATTATATTTCGTATCGACATGGAAATTATCCATTACAGCGTTCCACTGGCCGTCTTTTTCAGCTATCTTGTGTTGTGGAACAGAATTAATAAAATACTTGTCGCTTTCAGAGTAATTGTAAATTGGCAGTTTGTCTTTGGTTAAATAATTGCTCTTAATCAACCATTCAACAAATTTAATGGACAAGTCAGTCCAATTTGAAACGTTAATTGTGTTACCTTGGATGGTTAATGACTCCGGCCTGTATTCTTTGCTGAGATGCATGTTTTTTAGTTCAGATAGAGAATAGGTTTTACCGGAAATCGAAGTACTTTGGGAAGTTGGCTGGCAAACAATTTTTCTTCTAGGCCTCTCCACTGAAGTAACTTCTGACGGAAGGCTTGTATGGTGATCTTGCTTGCTCTCAATTGAAATGTTAATTTCGGTCATGACAGAGGCAAATATATCGTTGTCATAATCGGCAAATTCATTCTTAAGAAATTCCACTATTTTCATCTTGATGTCTTCCGACAACAAGGTAGCTTTTAGCTTTTGGCCCTCCCTTTTGATATTGAATTTTCGAATTTTCTTTTCGAGTATTGGTAGGTATGTCTTTGATTCAAAATTACTCTTTTCAAATAGCTCAGCAAAAATCCCCCCAGCTTTTTCATCTTTTACAAAAGGAATTATATCGATTAATAAGGGGTCTGCTTGTGGATTAAGATTCCCATCGTAATAAATGCGTATTTGATTGCCGACTAAAAAACCAAAGTCAGCTTTCATCTGTCGCATATAAGATTTTAACTGGGAGATTGAATCATCTCGTGAAATATCCTCTTGTGGTCTCTTTACTTCAATTACTACGAGGGCATTTTCATCCTTGTCATAAATGACTAAATCTGGTTTTAAAAT
>CAZYXQ010000204.1:0-2012 GCA_964651235.1 uncultured Gammaproteobacteria bacterium | reverse complement strand
ATTGTCACATGAATCCTCACAGTGTTGTATATGCCAAGGTTGATATGGAAAACACTCTTCATTCATTACCCCATGATTTAAGGGGACCTCTAATAACTGATATTTGACATAAAAATTGAAATAAAAAAATACTGGATCATTTGATTTTCGCCAGATGACCCGGATTTTTTGGGAAAAATGGGGAAAAATGATTGTCGTTCTTTGATATTTTGAAGCTTATGGACTCATATTTGGTTCATTTATAAGGTGATAGCTAATTCTCTTTGTTTTATCAGGAAAATAGCTCTGAAAAAGTTATAGATAATGTTGCGCAATGCAATGGCCATTGCACAGCGGTCTAGGCCAATATATCTGATTAATTGTGCGGCGTTAAGGTTCATCCACTGGTATCCGAAGACATGTTCAACACGAGCACGGGTCTTTGATTTGACGGTGTTTTGTTCTTTCTGTTCCTGGGTCAGCTTTTTATATCTGTATGCTTTTTCATGGGTGAGATTTTCCATTTTAGCTGCTTTAATAACTTGGTCGCAGTTTTTTCCACTATATGCCGTATCGGCATACAATGGCTGTCCTGCCTGGTCGTCCTCCAATAAATCCTCCAATACGACGCTATCATGAACACTGGCGGGGGTAATGGCAAAAAAAGTAATCAATTTACTGCCTATGTCTATCTTGATGTGGTTTTTATAGCCGAAAAATGTTTTTCCGTTTTTCTTGGTCCAATCGGCATCCAGGTCTTTTTGTTCAAGCTTATTAGGTTTATCTTTCCATTCTTCAGGAATATCACCTTGGCGGACCTGCTTGTTTTCCTCCCTGGTATTGCGCTGTCTTGGGACCTGCACAATGGAAGCATCGACGATAACGCCATCTTTTAACATCAGGGCAGCCGACTGCAACTTTTCATTGAACAAGGAAAATATCTCATAAATGATCTCATGCTTTTTCAACTGCTCGCGATAATACCAGATCGTCTTTGAATCCGGCACCTGGGCATAAGAATCGATTCCCAGGAATTTGCAAAAACTGTGACGGTCAAGGATCTGGTATTCAGTATTATCATCGGAAAGATTATACATCCTTTGTAAAATCAACACTTTGAACATCATGATCCGATCAAAGGCCGGCCGGCCACCAACTGAAGGATCAGTCACAGTAAAAGCTTTATCGAGTAAAGGACGGAAATCCTCCCATCGAATAAACTTGTTCAACTGTTCCAAAGGATCTCTCATATTAGTGATCTTTTCCTGGCGAAATTGGTCTTCAAAGAGTCCACGAGCTTTATTTTTCTTGCGCATCTTTTGCTATTTTTATTAAAGATACGCAATCATACATTATTATAATATTGATATACAAGTAGATATAAACATTCTTATTAACAATTTAGTATTTAGAGGTACCCTTAATATATAATTTAATGCATCAATGACATAGCCCCCTTCTTCACATAGTGTATCATTTAAACATGAAATTATATTTTGTTCCGCTAAATTTTCGTCAATATGTTCATTATAGTACAAGTTTTCAATAGCTTCTGTAGTATAAACTGGGGCAAAAGCCCAACAATCGACACAATGCTGACCCTCGCGACGATTAGGAATCCATCCACTTCCTGTTGGATCCCCATCATAATAGAGTGAACCCGGGTCATTAGCTCCATGACGATTTCTCCAATCAAATTCATCCGTTATAGTATAGGATCTATTAGCATTTTGATCATCTTCGTAAGGAAGAATTACAAAAAAACCACCGACATAATATTCTAATCCTTGAAGGTATGGCAGAGCCGGGGTTCCAAGATAATCAAGCTTCTCTTGAAAAGTTTTCAATGCCATGGGTGTTTCACCTGCATACCAGGGGAGCCGCTTTTCTTCAATAATTTCATTTATTTTATCGACTTTCTCAGATATCTTTGCTCTAATAAGACTATCTCGCACATATTCTAAATTTTCAAAACCTTGATCTAAATAGGTTAAATAATCAACATAGATGGAAGCATCAATTAACTGAATTGA
>CAZYXQ010000203.1:0-2012 GCA_964651235.1 uncultured Gammaproteobacteria bacterium | reverse complement strand
GATTAATTCTTTTGATGCTATCAGCAAAAATATCGGTAAAGATATTGGTGTTCAAATCCCATTTAGCTTTGAACAGCGAAACATATTCATACCCCAACCGGCATAAATGCAGTATTGCAGGTATTTTTACTCGGGTATTTTCGTTAAAAGCCATAGTTATAATATTTGCTCATCAAGACGGTTTACACTCCACACTTTTTTCGCAAGTTCTTCATATAAATCTTGACGTTCCTGCAGTGCTGATTTATCAAACACATCATAATGCTTAAAATTCAAATTTTCTTTTTTTATGAAGCGAATAAACTGTGGATTATTCTGATAACAGTTTTTTGAGAGGGACTTTGCAAGTAAGTTTTCACTACTGTACACAGTTGTTTTACGTAAGTATCGAGAGTCTCTCAAACTCCTGTTTTTATCTAATGGAAGGATTAACAATCCTCCCAATTTATTACGATTCTTATCAAAAACATCTTTATCGGGATATTCAGTTTTAAACCAGCTATAATGATCGCAAATTATATGTTCAATATCGTAAGGGTTTTTAATTTCTCGACTAACATACTTTTCAAAACTCGAAGGTAATCCACTTTCAACCTCGATATAGTCGGTCAGGCGAGAAAGGATATGCAGCATATAGCGTATTGTCCAACCGTTCAAACGGAATTCGTCAACGGTTTCCAACTGAAACTCCATTGAATTAATTTCGCCTTGCAATATTTCCAGCATTTCAGGTAGCGGTTTTCTTCTGATTTTTTTCGAAAGCAGGAAAACATTGTACAGCATTGCTGAATAATCAACAGTCTTGTAATTAAAAATCCTTCGCGTGAAATACAAATCAAGGAAACAGGAGACGAGTTTGATTTTTTTATCAGAAATCTCTTTGGTCTCATCAGGGTCAATTGATGCAAGAATTAATTGATATTGTAGCGTGAAATTTCGGTTACTGTTATAATACACATATTCATAGCCAGGAGTCAGGCTGGTGGAGTACTTTTTCAGGTCAATGTATATATTGCTGAATTTATCGAATTGCTTGAGCAAGAAATTTTCAAATTCAATACTTCTAACCAGATTCATCTGGTTATTGTGCTCGCGAACCCATTTATGAAACGATGTACCTATTATTTCGAAATCTTCAGGTTTCGCATTTCTCTTTCTCTCTCTGATTGTTTCGGCATACTGCCCTCTAATCCAGTTTTTAATGAAGTCGCTTTCTTCTTCTTTCCCAATGCTTTTAAGTTCTAAAATCCTTCGTTTCCAAAGCTCATTGGCATGTTGCCTGATATTGTCGTTCTCAATTTTACTCAGTAAGTAGCCTTTCAGCATTTCGGTGGGGGTCAAACTAAGTCCCCTGTCATTCATCGAAACGAAAATTTTGTGTGCATCCTGTTCAGTTTGTGCAATAATCCTGATGAAGTCAACATTATCAATTAACCAATCTTTAAAGATATACCGAGCCTCAATAGGTAGGGTATTGTTCATTATGGCTTTAATATCAGCATACCTGTTGTAAATGTTTTTGATGGTTTCAGATTGTTTGCTGATATCCATATATTCATCCTTAAGTAAAGCAGTCATTACAGCATACCGTTCTGGCATTTCAGGTACATGAATATTAAACGTTCTTTTACCGGCGCGTAGAGAGAAAACAAGTTGAAGAACCTGTGATTTCTCATCTAAGTCATCAAGATGATGATAAAGATAAATTAGAAGTAAAGTGAGTGAAGTCAAGCGTTGTTGTCCATCAATAATGGCATTTTCGTCCGCAGTTAATACTATCGAACCCAAAAAGTAATGACCATAGCTTTCTACCCTTTCTCGTTCATCGTCATGGGAATAATATTCGAAAAATTCCTCAGTCAGGTCATCCAGCAGTTCTTCAATTTGTTTGGTCTGCCACATATATTCCCGCTGGTAATAATGTATGGTGTATTTAGCACCGGTAAATAATTCCCTAAGAGACTTAGGTGTTCCATCAATTTTTTTCATATAAACTTCTTAAAAACGATGAG
>CAZYXQ010000202.1:0-2018 GCA_964651235.1 uncultured Gammaproteobacteria bacterium | reverse complement strand
AAGCATGCCTGGACTCATATATTCGCTTCCAAGCTCAGATACACCTGTTCCCGATAGAACCATCGGAAATATCCAAAAAAGATTAAGTAAAATCGCTATGATTCCGGAAACAACAAGCGCACTTAAAGTCTGAAGAAAATATCTAATCGGCTTTAATTTAAGTTCTGTCATATGTTGACAGACCAATGCGACAAAATACAAAAATACTGCTCCAATAATGAGATAGGCTAGGCGTAGATCAAATATGATAAGAAGTGCGAATACTAATCCACACACTATCTCCTGAATCAGCAAACGAAATGTATCAGAAGCTTGGGACGAACACTTATCTATACATCGAATAAACGTCCATAAAACATAAGGTGCCGAACAATAGGCCAATACCACACCCATTTGTCCTCCACCAAATAACAACAAGGCGTATGTATTAGTTACATATACAAGCATAGAAACGTAAGACGCCGACTTTCCAACGTATCGTCTTGCTAATAGAAGCATCCCAAAACATCCGATCACCAACGCCAAAAACCAAATGATTTTTTCTATTAACCACCATTCAAATCCAAAACTAGCAAAAAGCTTCACGATAACCTGAAAAGGATAACTTAGCCAAAGTCGAGGCAACAAATTTACTCCAAATCCTTTAGAAGGATCCATGATTTGAGGCATCCATGAAATAGTTGATAACTGTTCTTTGAAAAAGAATGGCCCATCACCGGCGAAAAAATATGTCATACGTTAATAGATTATAATAACTGACTTAACTATGCGTTTTCTTTCTTATATCGGAAAACCCGGATCTCAATAAATCAATGCGTTGTTTAAGATAGGTTTCAGTAAAAACCATTATACTTCCAAGTAACAGATCAAAAAAAATTAAGATCGAAGTTTTTGTAGCTACTGAATTGAATTCTAAAAATAGCAGAATTGGTACAAAAACTAATAATAGCAAACCTTCGATAAAGACGTACGTAACTGAAATTTTATCTTTTACCGCCACCCATAGCATAACTCCAAAAATATACAAGATAAAATTTGAATCAATAGAAAGCGGATTTACCAAATAAAAAAGTTGCATAAAGATTAACAAAATCATCGATAATTGTCTATTTTTTCTACATTGGAATGTATACCTACGCGCAAAAAATAGAATTGGCATAATAAATATCGCTATATATATAAGAGTCCATGGATCACTAAGAGTACTCAAAATTTTGTGATAGACAAAAAAAGTGAGAAGTTCTTTGTCCCGGATGATATTCGACTTCTGATAGATATAGTTCGAGGTGAAGCTTCGGGGTCCCGCTATAAAACCGATGGCCTTATCTTTCGTTCCATTCACTGATGTAATTCTAAATTCATATACTTTACCCATCGAATCCTTAATTACTGGAAATCCAAAAGGATATAAAGCACCATCAGGAAATCGATCGGTATAATATTCATTTTCCACAAACCAATTAGCTGATCCTTGTTCTTTAAGTTGAAAGACAATCGCATCAAAATTTGTTCTTCCAAATGTTCGAACAAATAAACTAACTGAACCCAAATTATCATAATTTGCTTTAAACTTCCCTTCTATTACCCCACCATTTACTAACGGCTTATCACTAAACGATGTGTATACATCTCTTGGTTTATGTATTGATAGAAGCGTAGTAGGATATGCATCTTTGTAAAAAAGAAAACATAGAAAAAAACTCGTTGTGCTAACAAACAATAATTTAAAAATATTTTTCATATAAGATGCCGATTTTCGGAGATTTTCTTATACCCAGCATAAATAAAGAATACAAAACAACCTAGGTACGTGGAGAAACTAATAAAATAACAAATTCGATTAATTTTTGAGGGCGTAAAAACTAATCGAAAATGCACGCGATTGTCTTGCAAATAACCCGAAGAGGACCTAATACTCCAAACGTTACTATAGTTAAATGCCATATTGTGAGAAGTAACTTTAACGTCTTTATCTAAAGGTATTAATTGCCTATATGCGCTATACGCCTCCTGAAAAT
>CAZYXQ010000201.1:0-2033 GCA_964651235.1 uncultured Gammaproteobacteria bacterium | reverse complement strand
AGACATATCTTGATTGGCTAGTCGAACTTCCCTGGGAAGAAAGTACAACAAACAATGTAGATATCAAAGTCGCAGAATCAATTCTTAATGAAGATCACTTTGGTTTAAAAAAGATTAAAGAAAGAGTCTTGGAATATTTGGCAGTATTGGAATTAAGGAAAAAAAGAGAATCTGAAAAAAATGCTAAAAAAACAGAAATCGGAGTAAAAAAAGGATATCAGCCAACCATAATATGTTTTGTCGGACCGCCAGGAGTCGGAAAAACATCGTTGGGTAGATCAATTGCAAGAGCACTTGGACGGAATTTCGTTAAAATGTCCCTTGGAGGTATTCGCGATGAAGCAGAGATACGTGGACATAGGCGTACCTATGTGGGAGCATTACCGGGTAGAATAATCCAGGGTATTAAACAAGCAGGAACAAAAAACCCTCTTTTTATGCTGGATGAAATTGATAAAATCGGGAGAGACTACCGGGGAGATGCTTCATCTGCCCTATTGGAGGCTCTTGATCCAGAACAGAATCATTCATTCTCAGATCATTACTTAGAAGTACCCTATGATCTTTCCGATGTATTTTTCATCACCACAGCCAATATGTTGGATACCATTCCAGAGGCGTTGTTGGATAGGCTCGAAATAATAAATTTTCCCGGTTATACAGAAGATGAAAAATTTCATATAGTCAAAGATCATCTTATAAAAAAGCAGATGCAAGCTCATAGTTTATCAACTTCTGAGATTAAAATGAATGATAGTGCTGTGAAAACAATTATCCGTAGATATACACGGGAAGCGGGTGTCCGTGAGCTTGAACGTCAGGTAGCTACCGTATTTCGAAAAATCGTACGTGAAATCGTGGAAAAAAAGACAACAAAAAAAACAGTAACTCCGGAGCTTATTACAAAGTATCTTGGACCATATAAATACTCAAATCAGATTATTGAACAAAAAAACACTATTGGGATTTCAACTGGACTTGCCTGGACACAGGCAGGGGGAGACATTTTATTTATTGAAGTTGCTATAATGCCCGGTAAAGGAAGTCTTACACTTACAGGTCATTTGGGAGATGTGATGAAGGAATCCTGTCAGGCAGCATTTTCTTATATCAGATCCCGGTGGGAGAGATTCAAGCTTAAGAAAGATTTTTTTCAACATATCGATATTCATGTTCATGTACCCGAAGGTGCAGTACCAAAAGATGGACCATCGGCAGGTCTTGCAATTGCAACCGCTATGGTTTCAGCCCTTACAAAAACTCCTTATAAGCGTGATGTTGCAATGACTGGTGAAATCACACTGCGCGGAAGGGCACTTGAAATAGGTGGGGTAAAAGAAAAAGTGATCGCAGCTCATAGGTCCGGAATAAAAACGGTGATTCTTCCTAAAGATAATAAAAAGGATTTGGAAGATATTCCCGATTATGTCCTACAAAAGCTACATTTTATTTATGTTGATCACATGGACCAGGTATTGGAGAATGCTCTTTCAGCATTTAACCAAAAAAAATAAAAGAAGTAGAAACGCAAAGCGAAAAAGGTAAATAACACAAACTATCTTTTTTTCAAGTTAAGGTATAACTCGCGGAGTTTATATACATAGCTATAGATCTTATAGATTGTATTATTTGATACGAGATCAAGACCTGGGACAAATCGTATAAAATCACTTCCGTACCCTTCCTTAAACCGTGTAAATCCTGCCCAGGGATGATTTATGTCATAAGATTTTGGAAGTGAGCCCCACATGTCAAAACGGGAGCAACCCAGAGATTTACCTAATCTGATTGCTTCCCACATGAGGAGATTTGCAGCCATCGTGTTTCGGTGAAGTAACGAAGTGCCACCGTATGGATAATACAAAACGTTTTTAAAATGAAACAATTCGTAGGAGGCGAGAGCTATTTGATCATAATAGGCGATAAGAATGTGGGATATGTCTTTTTTTAAAAAATCCCATATTGTTTTATGATAAAACATGCTGTGTCCAAAGTATTTCTGTCTTTTACATGAGATCGGAAGAGCGTCGTGT
>CAZYXQ010000200.1:0-2040 GCA_964651235.1 uncultured Gammaproteobacteria bacterium | reverse complement strand
TGTACTTTATATGGTGGATCACACCCGAAAACGTGACTTTGAAGAAGCTAAAGTGCTCGGAATGGTGAGAAAAATTCAGAAACCAAAAATTCTCATCATCAACAAGGTTGATCAACAAGAACCAACCTATCTGCCCCAATACTTATTTTTGAAATCAGAATTTAACGATGTATTTACTATCTCGGCACTCCATCAAACTCACGTAAAACCCCTCATACACAGAATATTTGAACTATTACCGGAGAAAAACGATAAAGAAGAATTGACTGAAAGCATGCAAAAAGGAGTATATCCATTATTAAATATCGATAGCTATGTTTTTATTGCTGAACTTATCAGGGAAAAAATTTTTCTCATGATGGGTGAAGAAATACCATACACAACGACGGTCATCGTTGATGAGATTGCTGAAAGAAAAAACAAAACCACCTATATTAAAGCCCGTATCTTAACGACCGATAAACGATATAAAAAAATGATCATTGGTACAGGAGGTACTAAAATAAAAGAAATAGGAAGCTATGCACGAAAAGAAATTGCCCTTGCTACCAATAAAAAAATATACCTTGATCTTACTGTTATTGAAGATCCCCACTGGCAGGAAACCTATTACTAAAGAAGCTTTTCTATTCTTTTTATACAGACATTCTTTCCAAGCAGTTCCATAGATTCATTTAAAGGAGGTGAGATTTTTTTTCCAGTTATTGCGACACGAAGCACCATAAAAAATTCACTGTTTTTTATACTGAGGTTTTGAGCCAATGCCCCCATCTGTTCTCCAATTGCATGATTGTTCCATTCTTTCACTGTATCAAGTTCTCTCTTGATGTTCTGTAACAATTCCTTGTATGTTAAGAGGTCAATATCATACTCTGTTGGCTCGTGAAAAAAGAATTCTGCAATGGGTAAATAGTCTGATAGTTTTTTCAACCGTTCTTTTACTAAAGGAATTGTTTTTTCGATAATATCTTCGGACAATTGCTTTTTATAAAATGTATTAATTTGAGCTTTAAGCTTTGAGTTTTCAGATTTCCTGATATACATTCCATTAACCCATTCAAGTTTTACCGGGTCAAACACGGGGGCGGTAGTCTGAACGTCTTTTATATCAAACACCTGCACATATTCTTCAAGATCAAACAACTCCTTTCCTTCCGGATGACTCCAACCCATGAGAGATAAGTAATTTAAAAGAGCCTCTTTAAGAATTCCTTTTTCCAAATACTCACTTGTCCATACAGGATTTTTCCGTTTTGAAAGTTTTGACTTGTCTGGATTTCTCAAAATTGAAACATGTGCAAATTCGGGGGTTTTCCAACCAAATGCTTCGAATAATAATATGTGTTTTGGGGTTGAAGGAAGCCATTCCTCACCACGAATAATATGTGAAATCTCCATGAGGTGATCATCAATTACAACACCTAAATGATAGGTGGGAAATCCATCTGATTTAAGCAAAACCTGATCGTCAATGTTGTTTGTATCAATGGTAATAACACCCCGTATAAGATCATTAAATGTTATTGTTTTTTCCGGAACGAGCATTCGTATTACATATGACTGCCCGGCTTTAATTGCACTCTTTACTTCATTCTGACGATGTACACAATAGCGATCATATTTTGGAATCTTTTTTTCTAGCTGTTGTGCTTTACGCATCGCATCCAATCGTTCAGGTTTACAAATACAATAATAGGCACTTCCTTTTTGTACTAATTCTTCGGCGTATTTTTTATAGATAGATAAACGCTCAGACTGTCTATATGGCTCAAAAGGTCCTCCAACTAATGGTGATTCATCAGCAACCAATCCGATTTCATTAAGTGTTTTGAGCATTCGAGTTTCTCCTCCGGGTACCAGACGTGATTGATCGGTATCTTCAATACGAATAATAAATTGCCCATTGTGTTTTTTTGCCCATGCATAATTCATTAGCGCAGTTGCAATCGTACCCACATGGACATCTTTTCCAGTAGGTGATGGAGCAATACGTGTGCGTATCATGAAGTACATTATACAATGTTTCCCGGCTATTCTATC
>CAZYXQ010000199.1:0-2067 GCA_964651235.1 uncultured Gammaproteobacteria bacterium | reverse complement strand
CCGGGTTCCGAGTTATCGGCAGCGGCTTTTTCAATCGAAGCTGAATTCGAAGCTATTTTACTTGTACCACTTACCGCTTTGATAATTTCGGAGTAGGACCCGTTTGCCGAAAATGCGGTAAATCCGAAAAATACAAGTGTCAAAGCCACCAGAGTGACTTTCCTTATTGTTCCTGTTGTTCCAGATAAACTGTTGAAAACTGATTTCATAGTAGTTTATTTTTATTGATTTTGATATTTTGCTGCAAAAAAATTACTTTCAGAAAAGCTTAGATGATGAAACTTATGCTCAACTGCGGAATGAAATAGAAATTCCGGAATTAAAACATTATAAGATAACACCGGTTTACGATAAACAACAAACGCATAGAGCCATTGCATACCAATGATTCTAATGTTAATAATACAAAACACGAATAGTAAAAATCTATTCATCAATTAGAAATTTGTGCAATATAAAACAAAAAATCAAATGATTGACGGCAATCAAGCCATAAAGTTGTGTTTTTATACAAATTATTTTTCAGTTTTTATTTGCAGCTTATTTGAATTTAATTCATTGATTGCAAACAAATTAATTGATTGTTGAATCATGATACAAATTTTGTATAATTGCATTTAGATTCTTACAAACTTAAAATGAGCCAGGGTAAATTTAAAATACGCAATATTAATCTAATATTAATAACGTGTGTATTATTTATTACAATATTCGTATATTATGGGGTTTTATCATATGGCTTTGTTAATTGGGATGATGATGAAAACATCAGGGTGAACCCGAGGTTTACCGAATTTAGCCAGGAGAATATTATTTATCACTATCAGCATGACCGTTACAAAGCACTGGCAATATGGTCGTATATGGCAGAATATCAGATTTTTGGTGACAATTCAGGCATATATCATATCGATAATTTAATCTTGCATTTAATAAACACAGTTTTAGTTTTTATTTTTATCAGAATGCTTGTTCCTAAAAACAGGTTTGCTCCGCTTATAACGGCTGCATTTTTCGCCGTTCATCCGGCTTTTGTAGAGCCGGTTGCTTGGGTTACAGGCCGGAAAGATTTGCTCTTTGTAATGTTCAGCCTTCTTTCGATGATTGCGTATTTTCGTTTTCTGATTCAGGAGAAATGGAAATTACGGTGGATTTACTTTGCTCTGGTTTTTATTTGCGTGTATTTGGCAAGTCTTGCAAAAATTCAGGCTGTGGCACTGCCAGTTATTTTTATACTATTTGATTGGATAAATCATCGAAATGTTAACTGGAAAAGCGTTGCAGAAAAGCTGTTGTTTATTCTGATTATTTTTGATTTCGTTTACATTTTAGCATTATTCTTGATTGTGATTTTATTGATGAAATATTATCAACAAATTATAAAATTGGCTACGCATAATATAATATCGAAGTTGATTTCGATAATTATTCTGTCTGCGTTGTTTGTATTATTGCAATCTCCATTAACAATATTCTTTAAAAGCCAATCTGCAGTTGTCCTGAGTGATTTTGTTAACAGCATTTATTACTACCTGATACTCCTTATTTTTTCCGTTTTTCTGTTAACCAGAGAATTGGTTATGAGGTTTGCTTTTATTAAGAATATATATTCACGTAAATTTATTCTCATTGCAATATCGGGATGTTTAATATTGCTCCTGTTAATTGTTTTTGGCGGTAAAATAATTGGTAAGATTAGTTTCTGGAATTTAAATGAAGCCAGTGAAAACTATTTCACAATTCTTGAAAGAATTTTATTGTTTTCGACAAGCCTAATCTTTTATTTCATGAGATTTTTGCTACTTGAGGATTTCAACCCCATGATTCCTTACCCTACCCGTCTTCCCGATGGATCATTGCATGGAAATATGTTCTCCGATTTAATAATTGTGGGGGTGATATTTGCACTTACTTTATTTGTATTGCTGCGCTACTTCCGGAAGAACCGATTGGTATGGTATGGTGTGCTTTTCTTTCTGATTAATATTGGGCTAGTATTGCATATTATTCCTATCGAAGGCAGGGTTCTGGTGGCCGACCGGTATACCTATCTTGCCTATGTCGGGC
>CAZYXQ010000198.1:0-2068 GCA_964651235.1 uncultured Gammaproteobacteria bacterium | reverse complement strand
TAAGAAGTGAGATCGAGAAAAGTGGTTATAGTGTAGAAGATACGAAAACAGGATACACCATAAGAAAAATTACAAACTACAAATAACAAAATACAAACAAATTCAAAACTCAAAATTCAAAAATCAAAACAGATCAAAAATTTATATTTGAACATTAATCATGTATCAACCCCCCTTTTATAAACTCTTCTTTCATAATGTTCGTCGTCAAATAGCAAAACAGTGGCTAACCCTGATGCCGGTCACGCAGATTGCGATCACCGGCTCACAAGGAAAAACCAATACATCTTCCATGTTGTATCATCTTCTTTCAGCTCTTGGTACTACCGTAAGAACAGATCTAAATCTAGATACTACTTATAATGTCCCGATTACCGCTCTTAAAATCCGTCCGACTACCACATATGCCATCTTTGAGCTGGGAGTTGATCATATCGGTGAAATGGATGCGCATCTTGAGATAGTTAAACCTAACATTGCAATCATCACAGGAATCTCACCAGTACACACAGATTCGAAGCATTTTGGTTCATTTGAAAATCTTATTTTGGAAAAAAGAAAGCTGATAGAACGTCTTCCCGGTGATGGATATGCTATTTTAAACGGTGACGATCTACATGTGAGAGCTATGTCCCGCTTCACAAAGGCAAAAATCATATACTACGGCCTTAAAAGCACAAATGACTTTGCAGCAAAAGACATCACAAACTCTCTCTCAGGCTTATCGCTACGATTAACCACACCAACCGAAGCGGTTAGAATTGGCCAGTCAGATCAAGCTAAAATTACCACGCATTTGATCGGTTTACACCATGCATATACGATAATGGCTTCATATGCGTTATACCGGGTATTGGGTTTTTCTGATTTTGATAGATTCGCAAAACTGATATCAACGATCAAACCTCTTGAAGGACGGATGAGTTTAAAAAATGGTCCGCTTGACACAGTAATTCTTGATGATTCACTCCGTGCAAACCCCGCCTCAACGACATCGGGACTTTGCACTCTTTCCGAACTTGAGTACAAAAAGGGCAGAAAAATTGCAGTACTTGCTGAAATGGGGGAGCTGGAACACCCTGAAAAAGAGCATCAGAAAATCGGGGATCTTATCACTAAACTAAACATTGACTATCTCATTCTTATGGGAAAGTACCATATATTCACGTATGATCAAGCCATAAAAAACGGGTTTGATAAAAACCATATATGGCACGAAATAAACGTAAAAACTGCTGCAGAAAGACTTAAAACCATAATTAAACCGAATGATTTACTCTATCTGAAAGGCTCATTATTGCGGAAAGTTGAGCGAATCCTGATGATCCTAGAAGGAAAAAAAGTTGAGTGTACTATCTCGATCTGCCCCTTCTATCATCATTGCGATACGTGTCAATATCGAGAAACTGGATATAACGAATCCTAAAGAATTAGTCTTGAATACTTTGTTACTATAGTTCCCTCATACACAAGTTGTATGATCCCGCCTTTTGCAATATACTCATCATAGTCATGAATTGAGTGAGTGTCATCTATCATTCTTCCTGTTTCCTGAAGATACGCTATCATAATGGGATCACCATGTGAAACTAGTACTACATTAGTATCTTTATGTAAGGTACACATGTTTTGAATTACCCTCTTCATACGGGAATATATTTCAGCTACCGTCTCGCCACCCGCTTTGATATGAATGGGATATTTAAATGTATCACCATATGTTTCAATATCTTGTGTGATAGATAGTGGTTTTAATGTCAACCCGGGAGAATACACTTCAATTAAGTCTTTGCTTATTGAATAGGGAACGCCTAATGACTGCGCAATAACTTTTCCCGACTGACGAGTACGAAGTATTGGACTAGCATAAACATGTCTAATTTTGTTGCTTTTTAACCTATCAGCAGCCTTTTTCATTTGCGTAATGCCATGAGGGCTCAGAGGAAACCCAGGACTCCGACAGGGCAATACCTGATCCGGATTTTCATATTCTCCGTGCCGCACAAGAAAAATCGTTGTCATACCTCCTTCTAGTGTACAAAATATTATACTTTTTTGACAAACAGCT
>CAZYXQ010000197.1:0-2083 GCA_964651235.1 uncultured Gammaproteobacteria bacterium | reverse complement strand
GAATATCTGCAGCCATCAGTACTGGATAATTAAAAAGTCCCATATTGATTTCTTCAGGATCCGCCCCTTTTTGAAGTTTGTCTTTATATGCATGAGCACGCTTTATGAGCGAAAGGGGAGTGATGTTATTTAAAATGCTTTGAAGTTCTGTATGTTGCGGGATATCCGACTGCCTGTAAAATACAACTTTGTTTGTATCAATTCCAAAAGCTAGATATGAGAGTATCAGATTTTCTACATTTCGTTTCATTTCTTCTTTTTTTTGGACTGTGGTGAGAGCGTGCAAATCTGCGATGAAAAAATATATCTTATCTGCCTTTTTTTGAAGCTCCAAAAAAGGCATGACGGCTCCTACATAATTGCCGATATGTACTTCACCACTACCTGATGGAGTAATGCCTGTTAGTATGGAATATTGTTGCTTCATAATAGTAATTATATATTCTTAAACCTTCCTTTTGCGAGTTCTTTTGAACCGCGGGTAACTGTGGCAATTCCAACTCCGAGCCTTTTTGCAATTTCCTGTTGGGGTATGTTTTGTTTTAAGAACTTGACAATCTGTAAACGCATAGGAATTTCCTTTAACTCTTTTTCAGTTAATATTCCAAACAAAAATTCTTTCATCTCTTTTTGGGATGTTATTTGACACAACAGATTAATTAGGTGAGTTAAATCGGTATTCATGATACTATCATACTAGTATGATAGTACATTGTCAAGTGATGTTTTTATTAATAATCTAATAAAAATGTGACTGGTCCATCATTTATCAGGCTTATGTTCATCTTAGCACGGAAAATTCCTGTTTTTACAGTCAACCCTGATTCATGTAATTCCTTTATAAATACTTCATACAGTGTTTTAGCCTCAATAGGTTCTTTGGCAGGAAAAAAATCAGGACGTCTTCCGCCTTGTAGATTTGCGCAAAGAGTAAACTGTGACACGACAAGAATTTCTCCTCCTGTTTCAGTTATTGATTTGTTCATTTTGCCTTGTCTATCTTCACATATACGGAGTTCTGTTATTTTTTTGGCACATAATTCCACTGTTTTTTCAGTATCATTTTTATCTATTCCCACAAAAACTAATATCCCCCTACCTATTTGTGAATATACTTTCTCATTGATATAAACCGCAGCATTGGTTACTCGCTGTATAACTATCTTCATAATCTGATGAGAGAATACGGTTCTTTATCGTGATTACAGTCAACACAGTACTTAGAAAACATATCCTGCAGTATAGTTTTTTCTTTCATTTCGAAAGAATTCGGATCAGCATTGTCTGCTGTGACCATCTGATCTTTGTCTTTATATACACGAATCGTTTCTTTGCGTGCGGGAGAGACGTTTTTTGGTTCAGTGCCTTTAATAAAATATTCAAACCGGGCCGGACAACTTTCCGCTCCGCCTCCGTCTTTTGTCATAAGGGCTCCTGAGTCATTACAGATTTGGACACCGACCACGTTTTCAGGTTTAACCGGCCAGAGGTCTGGTTGGTCTTTTAAAACAAACGCCATAACTTTGTTCCAGATAGGAGCAGCACCTGTGACTCCGGAAGTCAGCCATGGATTCATGGGAGAAGAGTCATTATTACCAACCCAAACTGAAATGAGGAAGTTCGGTGTATATCCTATGGTCCAGTTATCTTTTTTGTCATCTGTTGTTCCGGTCTTGACAGATACAGCATGGCCCGGAATAGATAAAAATGATGGTGTACCAAAGGCCGCGCTACGTGCATTATTGTCAAGAAGTATATGTGAAATAAGATATGCAGCTTCGGCTGATATGGCTTTTTTTCCAGGAATAGAAACATACGATGGTGCAGAAACTGGTTTTGTTACATCCTTAACAAAATTAGGATCATCAAACTTGTAAAGAACTTTTCCTGATCTGTCTTCAACCTTGAGAATAGATTTCAGTAGACGTGGTTTTCCTTGATTTGCAAATGCGGAGAATGCTTGTGCCATCTCAGTCATACGGACCTCACCGCCTCCTAATGTAATGGAGAGGCCGTAGTTTTTAGGATCTTTAAATGATGTAATAGTGAAGGCTGAAGCCGAAGCGATAAAGTTTCCCACTCC
>CAZYXQ010000196.1:0-2096 GCA_964651235.1 uncultured Gammaproteobacteria bacterium | reverse complement strand
CGCCAGGGGCGCTGCGATCGGCTCAGCTCGTCGTTAGCGTAGGAAATACAAATGACCGCAATTACAGATAAACCTCTCTCAGAGAAAGATGATGCTGAGATTGCTGTTTTGAGAGAAAGAACCCCAATTGAGGGAGACGGCCAGCATTCTCTCATAGAACTGGAATGGCAAAAACGCCTCATGAAGGTCCAGAAAGACTTTAATGAGGCGTTAATGCTAAAACAACATGAATTAAATAAAGAGATTATGAAGAAGCAGATAAGCACTATGAAGGCTGCTATTATTGCCACGCTTGTTGGGGCCATAGTCGGAGCCATTCTTACCACCTATCTGCCAAAGTTAGAACTGCTATGGAAACCACAAGCCCAATCAACAAAGCCACAACAAGGTATTCTGCCCACCACTGAATCCACTGTCCTAGAGATGTCGGCACCTCGTAATGAGACCGATAAAATTGCAACCCCGAAAGAAAACGTTTCATCTAAACCACCTCCAAAGGTGAAGCGTGAATAAAACCACTAACCAGTCGCTGCACCGAATCCGCGCTATGCGCATCTCGGTGAGCTTTTTGTTATAAGAAAATATGAATATGGCGAAAAAAATGTTGATACAGTTGATCTATGTAAACAAATACCAATCTAAAGGTGGTACTTATAGATGACATCAACCCCTGTGAGAATTACCCTGACTTCTTTAATATTTACTCTATTTTTCATTCCCCATCTCGCATCTGCCGAAACTAAAACTTTCGTCAAGGAATACACCTATCAGGCAAGTGAACTTGACAGTAAAGCATCATCTCGAACAATTGCCCTTGAGCAAGTTAAGAGGCTACTTTTAGAAGAATTGGGAAGCTATCTTGAAAGCAAAACAGAAGTTAAAAATTTTAAGCTCTCTAAGGATAAAATAACGGCTCTATCGGCTGGCATTGTTCAGACACAGATTATTGCTGAGAAATGGGATGGGAAGAATTATTGGTTAAAAGCATTGATTAAAGCAGATCCAGAAAATATCGCAAAATCAATTGACATTCTTAGAAAAGACCAAAAAAAAGCAGAAGATCAAGAGGGAAATACATCTACAGATGATTTTACCTTAGTTAATAATATACCAGATGATTTCCAAAAAACATCTGAAATGTCCTCGTCGTCAAAAGCTATATCATGGACATGGAGGCCAGGCAAAAATGTGATATGCATTGTTGAACTCATTAAAGCCGTAAATGGGATGGCATTTTTAAAAATGGCGACAATAATGCTTTCAAAAAATACTTATAATACCTTAAAATCAAGAAATTATAATAATTACAATGGCCGTGTGTTTTATACACAATTGGAATTAACAGGCTATGATAATTCCGGAAATATTCACTACAAACAACGTCAATCTAATTTTGATTTGGCAGAAATGCCAATTTATGACAAAATTCCTATTATTCAAACTTTTTGGAAAGGTTCTAATGAGGATTCTATCTTTGGTAATTCTGAAATAACAATTGCATTAGTTACATTAGAATCATTTAGTGAAAAAAGGGGGGAAAACAATAATTATATTTCTCCAATTGGTACGGAGTTTAAACTTAATAATTTTTTCTTTCATAACATTTCTTTTAAATTAAATAAAATTAGCAAAACAGGTGAATTTTCACCATATTTTGTATCTATAGAAATTATGGCAACAATGAAGAAAGAATAACGACGCCAGAAATAATTTATTATGATTAGGATAGAAATAGTGGCAATCGGCAGAGACAAAATTTACTCTGTGGGTTATATCCAAGTATCAAAAAGGGGAGATGTGTACTATTTCGATAAAGTATGCAGTTCCGATATGCATATATCGCGACATTGTTCTGGACACACACATAGAAAATCAAGGCAAACTGGATTTTTTCAAAAAATTAGAGAAGGAATCTCAATTAATAATTTCAATGGGATAGAGTATCTAGGAACAAGTGCCTTCGGACTAAACTCTTTACCTGAACTGTTCAGCGAATATAAAATGAAAAAGCATAATGGAATGTTCGCAATAGATTTGCGGGAGTACAAGAATTTGGCATTTAATATGTCTGTTGCTATTCTGACAGAAGAAGGCTT
>CAZYXQ010000195.1:0-2105 GCA_964651235.1 uncultured Gammaproteobacteria bacterium | reverse complement strand
CTTCATTACCAAAAAAAATATATTCTTTTGTCTGAAGATTATGTGCAAGAAATGAAGGTTCTCTCAAAACGACACCTTTATCTTTTACTGCAATTCGGGTTGTTGAAGTTCCAAGATCAAAATACACACGCATGCCATGAATAAATGGTATATGAAGGTGTTTTAATGTATCAAGAATTGAAAGCATATATAATACAAATTATACAAGACTAAACACTATTATGAAAAAATATATCATGTTCTTTTTAATTTCAATCGCTCTCTATGTTATGCACGGATTAAAAACAAAACATGCAATATATGGCGATGGAAATGGTTATTATATTATTGCTCATACGCTTTTTTTTCAAAGAAACTTTCAATTTGATTTTATATACGATTATTTATCTTCTTTTAAAGGCAGCTCATTCGAATTTAGTCGTATTTTCTGGGATAGTTCACGTACGGTTACCGGCATAAGAAATACACCCTGGCTCATAGGTACATCCATTTTTTGGTTATTTGGATTATTCATATCTTCTCTCATTAATGGAGTATTTTTTTTAAAATTATCAAACACTCATTTATTGTACGAAATTGGATGCGGAGTAACTGGAATTGTTCTTATGTTGGCAGGACTCTTATGTTTAGAAAAAGTGCTTGAACATTATATTACGAAAGAAGCTGCAGAAAAAACTATATATATACTGTATTTTGGTACCTTTCTTTTATATTACAGTGCATTTGAACCGGCTCTATCACATCAGCCTGTATTTTTTTTGGTCTGTCTCTCATTATGGATCGGAATACAAAAACTACCTCATATAGTAGTCTGGGGGGTACTGGGTATGGTTACAGGACTTGTTTTAATTACGCGAATGGCGGATATTTTACTTCTTATTCCAGGTATTATTCACGTACTTTTACAAAATGGTTTTAATATAAAAAGAATAGCATTCAACATGAAAATCATATCTTTCTTTGTATTTATTTTTTTGCTGTCAATACTACCGCAAATATATTTACAATACGTCATGTATGGAGATATTCGAATAAATCCATATCTTTCAGGTCAAAAAGGACCCTTTTATGATCTAACGCTTGAATCGGTATATAATCATTTATTCTCTGCAGGTGGCGGATTTTTTTTATGGTCTCCTGTTTTTATTATCGGTTTGATCGGTTTAAGTCGGCTACTCTGGAGTAAATACAGGACATTATCCATTATTAGTCTATTTACTCTCTTGTGTTATACGATCTTAATTTCAGCCTGGAATCCTATAGCTCCTTCGGGCTTTGGAAATCGATTTTTTATATCCGCTGTACCTTTTTTTGCAATAGGCATTGGACATATCCTTCATCACAATAGAAAAGCATACCATTATATAGTCATTGTTTCTATTTTATGGAATATACTTTTACTCAATCAATTTTATTCTGATAAAAATAGAATCGTAGAGCGTCGAGGTCTGACCGTTTTAAACCTTATAAGTGGACAAATTACTGTTCCCATAAAAACACTTTTTCGTACCAAGTTTTGATACAATAAATATATGCGCAATATCCAAAGATATCTTTATTACGTACTATTTTTTCTTACTCCTCTTATCATGTTTTCCGGAACCTCAGAGTTATTTGAATTCAATAAAATGATTCTGATCTATATTCTTACCGCAAGTATTTTGACTATCTGGATATTCCGTTCCATTCAAGCGGGACGAATTCTTTTTAAAAAAACAGTTTTCGACGGATTTATTATCCTTTATGGTATCTCACAACTATTGTCAACTCTTTTCTCAATAGATATACATACTTCATTATTTGGTTACTATGGTCGTTTTAACGGAGGGCTCATTTCAACTAGCGCATATATTGTTCTTTACTATAGCCTGGCTGAATTCTTGTTTTATGATAAAAAAGAAGGTATACAAGTACTTCGTTCCCTTCTTTTTACATCAATCATCTCCTCGATCATTGTCATATGTTGGGGTATACCGGGCAGATTTGGAAAAGATTTATCATGTCTTGTTTTTTCAGGACAACTTAATAATGCCTGTTGGACGGCACAGTTTGATCCTGCAGCACGTATGTTTTCGACTCTAGGTCAACCCAACTGGATGGGTGCA
>CAZYXQ010000194.1:0-2113 GCA_964651235.1 uncultured Gammaproteobacteria bacterium | reverse complement strand
AGGTCAAGATCCGATGAAAACCCTAAATCAAGCTATTTCAAACGTCGCACCCAATCACGAGGTAAAACCAAAAAGACTGGGAGGCGCTTCGTATCTTGTACCTATCGAGGTAAGACGTGAGCGAAAATTATTTCTTAGTTTAAATTGGATAATTGAAAATGCACGGGCTAAATCAAACAAAGAATTTCATTCATTTGAAGAAAAATTATTTGCAGAAATAAAAGACGCATCTCAAAATCAAGGCCCTTCCATTGCAAAGAAAGCTCAAACTGAAAAGTTGGCAGAAGCCAATAAAGCCTTCTCACACTTGAAGTGGTAAGCTAACTGCATATAGCATACAGCATAACGATAAGGGATGTCGTACGTTATATGTAACTATACTATTTTATTATTACTATATGGCTCAACAAAGCATCATTACAAAAAACAGAAACGTACCGTTAGATAAAATTAGAAATATCGGAGTCATTGCACATATTGACTCTGGAAAAACAACGACAACAGAGCGTTTTCTTTTTTATACAGGACGCTCATATAAAATTGGCGATATTGATGAGGGTAATACCCAAATGGACTGGATGCCGCAAGAACGAGAACGTGGTATCACCATTGTATCAGCTGCAACCACTACATTCTGGAAGGATATCCGTATCAATATTATTGATACGCCCGGACATGTTGACTTTACCGCAGAAGTGGAAAGATCACTGCGGGTACTTGACGGAGGTGTCGTAGTATTTGATGCTGAAGAAGGAGTTCAAAGCCAATCCGAAACAGTATGGAGACAGGCAGATAAATATAAAATTCCCCGGATTTGTTTTATCAATAAAATGGATAAGCTGGGTGCCGATTTTGAAGCCACGGTTGAAGAAATTAAAGACCGGCTTGGTTCGCATCCAATCATCATGACTTATCCTATCGGCAAAGAACAAGATTTTAAAGGCATAATAGATCTTCTTTCAATGAAAGCATATATATGGGACAAAGATGTACAAGGAACTGAATATACAATAACTGATATTCCGGAAGATCTTAAAACAAAAACTCAAACAATGAGGGCAAAAATGATCGAACAAATTTCAGAAACAGATGATGCAGTTCTTTCAAAATATTTAAATGGTGAAGAGATATCGGTTGAACTCCTTAAATCAACCCTCAGAAAAGCAACCATTGCCTACAAAGTTGTTCCAACATATTGTGGCAGCTCACTGCGTAATAAGGGGGTACAACCGGTACTTGATGCAGTAGTAGACTATCTCCCCTCACCAAAAGATCTTAAAGAAATGAAGGGTGTCAATCCCAAAACAAACGAACCTGAAATAAGAAGTCTTACACCGGAGGAAAAATTTTCTGCATTAGCTTTTAAAATTCAACTTGATCCTCATGTAGGAAAATTAACCTACACCCGAATCTATTCCGGCACACTTGAATCAGGATCATATATATATAATGTAAATCGTGGAAAGAAAGAACGAGTAAGTCGAATTCTTCTTATGCACGCAAATCAAAGAGAAGAAATTGATAAGGCTTATGCTGGAGAAATAGTCGCACTTGTTGGACCTAAAGATTTACGTACCGGAGACACTATGGCTCTTGAAGATAATCCAATACTTTTGGAACAAATCGTATTTCCTGAGCCCGTTATTTCCCTCGCAATTGAACCGAAAACAAAAGCAGATCAAGAGAAACTATCATATTCACTCCAACGACTTGCTGAAGAAGATCCTACGTTTAGAGTTAAAGTGAATCATGAAACAAATCAAACCGTAATGTCCGGAATGGGAGAACTGCATCTTGAGATACTCGTTGACAGAATGAAACGAGAA
This sequence comes from uncultured Gammaproteobacteria bacterium, assembly GCA_964651235.1. Classification (GTDB taxonomy): domain Bacteria; phylum Patescibacteriota; class Microgenomatia; order UBA1406; family GWC2-37-13; genus YC2-FULL-38-9. The sequence continues at coordinate 287 of CAZYXQ010000194.1, read as the reverse complement.
ATGGGTATGGATGTAAATGTAGGTAAACCACAGGTTGCATATAAAGAAACGATCACTAAAAAGGTTGAAGCTGAAGGAAAGTACATAAAACAAACGGGTGGCCATGGACAATACGGACATTGTATTATGTATCTTGAACCATTACCAAGAGGTTCTGGTTTTGTTTTTGTCGATAAGGTTAAAGGTGGTGCAATTCCAAAAGAATTCATTACTTCCGTTGAAAAAGGACTTATAGAAGCTAAAGAAAAAGGAATTTTACTTGGATTCCCCATGGTGGATTTTCAGGC
>CAZYXQ010000193.1:0-2127 GCA_964651235.1 uncultured Gammaproteobacteria bacterium | reverse complement strand
AAGAATCAACACGAGAACATAAAACTGAACAAGGAAAATAAGAAGCTCTTTTCTTCAAATTACTCTAGTATCGAAAGTTTAATTTGATATTTTTTGTACTTTTCGAATATTTATTTTGTGTGAGCCCCGATTCGCTTATCTCGAACAAATTACCCTATGCATATCAAGCAATATATGATCAACTCCGTGTTTATGTAGTTTCCTTGTAACATTCAAAACAAGACGAAAAAGTTTTATTATGGTTTAATAAATACCGAAGTAGATACAATAAGAAAGATTCCCAGTGAATTGAGAACGTAAGAAAGAAATACAAATTTAACTGTGCTCATTTTTGACAAGCCAATCATACTTATTCCTAATTCATCTGGAAGAGGCGACGCAATGAGAATTGCACCAACTACCGGAAGCATCCAATTAAAGTATTTAGTCTGAAACAGATGTTTGAGGTGTTTTTTTCGGTCAAAATGAGCAAAAAGTTCCTTAATTTCTGATGACAAATTATCTTTTATAACGTGAAAAATAGTGATATCCCCAACTACAGCCCCAACTCCTGCGATAAGGCCAATTTCAATAGGCGAAAGCGTTTCAGCAAGAGTAAGTAATACTAATGCACTCGTTGCCACTGTAAACGTTGAAACAAAAAGCATGCCTGCAAAAAAAGCGCCAATATATCCGAATCCTCCAAGATGACTGAGTAAGGAATGAAAACCTTCAATTTGAGAAAGAAGTATCGCGACGAGAATACCGATAAAGACAAAAATTATATTCTTGTATTTCCATTTATGCACATGGTTGTTGGCAGGTTTATGTCGATAATGGCGCATATATGTAGTATACGGAATTATTAAACAGCAAGCTATACGTGGTACAATACCAATATTGTATGGCTATGGAATCAGAAGATACCAACGCTAACTTATCTACCCCCTAATTCTCAATGGCTTCATTTGCCTTTGGGAGATAGGGGCAAATTGAGGCTATGATCACGATTATCAGTATCATCATATTTCTTATCGGGTATATTGCCATATCGTTGGAGCAATATACAAGAATAAGTAAAACTTCTATCAGTCTTCTTGTTGGGGTTATTATCTGGATTTTGGCGTTTATTGGCAATCAAACACATATTGCAGCGTCACTTGGCGAGTCTACTCAGGAAATATTCGGACTGGTTATCTTCTTGTTATCTGCAATGACGCTCGTTGAAATTTTAACGCACTACGGTTTGTTTGATCTTCTGTATGAAAAACTCATTAAACTGCATATAAACGATAAGATGCAGTTTTGGACGTTAACCATTCTCGCTTTTTTCTTCTCTACCTTTCTTGATAATTTGACAACAACAATTATTTTTATTCAAATTGCAAGCAGATTATTTAAAGGAGAAAATCTTTTGAAAACAGGAGCGGCGATAGTCATTGTCGCAAATGCGGGTGGCGCATTTTCTCCCATTGGAGATGTGACAACAACGATGTTGTGGCTCGCTCAAAAATTTACTGTCGGGAACGTTATCACTCAGGCGTTTCTTCCTTCACTATCTGTGCTTCTCGTCAGTAATTATTTTATCGGAAGAACTATTGTTGCAGATACGAAAGACGTTATCGAAAAATCTTCCGAGATAACTCGGTCTGAGTGGGTGATCATTACTCTTTGTTTGTCGTCATTTGCTTTGCCACTGGTTATGACACTTTTTCATCTTCCACCATATCTTGGGCTTCTGTTGGGTCTTGGCGTTGTTTGGCTTGCGGTAGATGTACTTCGACTTCGACATCATGGGAGCACAAAACTAGCTATGTCTATCGAGAAATTTTTTCAGAAAACTGATATTGCAAGTCTGTATTTTTTTATCGGTATTCTTATTGCAATCGGCGCATTACGACATCTCGGCGTCCTTGAGTTGGTTTCAACATATGTATTTGGAACATATCCTTCACCCACACGTGTTATTTCAGGAAATGTCATTATTGGTTCACTTTCAGCAATCTTTGATAATATCCCACTCACCGCGGCGGCGATTGAGATTGTGAAAACCGATATACCAAGTCTTTGGACACTTCTTGCATTTACTGTGGGAGTTGGAGGTTCACTTTTAGTTATCGGATCCGCGCCGGGAATTATTGCTATGAC
>CAZYXQ010000192.1:0-2132 GCA_964651235.1 uncultured Gammaproteobacteria bacterium | reverse complement strand
GGAAGTTCAGTGGTTAAAATCCCTGCCTGCGTATAGCTGAGAAACGTTAGCGGTTATGGCAAGAAAAAACACTGACAGGAAAAATGGATAAAATGACTATCTTTGTAAAAAAGAAAATATTATGACACTTTGGAATAACGATACTGAAATTCAATTCTTTACGGAAGCACTAAAAAACTTTGCTTCTCCTGAACAATTATTTTATAACCTGCAAGGTGGATACTTTGCTTATGTCCCAAAAGGTTCAGATGCCGAAGGACAAACTTTACAAAGCAGAAACTCTTTAATTGGACAATTTACAGAAAAATGGAGTAAAACTCTTTTTGAACCAATTGCAAAAGAATTGGGGTTATTTGCGGTTAACAGTGTTGTATGTGATGAACTTGGCTTATCAAGACAATCAAGTGCAGACCTTGCCTTTTGTACCACAAATCAGACAAACCAAAGACCTGAAAACATTAAACTGCTTTTTGAAATTAAAATGAGTGTTGTTTCGAACTATAAGTTTACACAACCGAATAAAGTTGAATTAATTGGAGATTACAAACAACATAAAGGAAATCCTGCATTGCTTCGTTCTGACTCAATGTTAAAAGCAATAGGAAAATCTATAAACATTCGTGTTTCTGGAATTGCTTCAACAAAAATACCAGTTGTTGTTTTGGGTAATAGCCCGATAACTGACAGCTACATTAAAAAAGTGGACTTTCTAAAAACTTCAGGCGTTATACAAGGTTTTTGGTCATTAAATCCAAAACCGACCATTACAGATTATGTAAAAAACACTCCGAAATTAGGTTTTCAAACTATTTTAGATAGAGAACAACTACTACACAATTGCAAAGACCTTGTAACGAACGATATGAATTATTTTTCTTCAATGATTTCAAAATTGAAATTGGGAGAAATAATCAGAATTGCAAGCCAAGAAGCAACTGACATTGCAAAAGCAGAAAAATTTTTAAACTTAATCCGAAGCTAAAATGAAAAGACAAAACGGTACAGAAACAAGTGCTTTCGGAACAAACGGAAGAATAAATCACGATAGTTCAAAATTTTACAACTCTAAATTATATACTGAACTTGGGGATAAAAAAGTACTTGATAAAAACGAAAATGATTTCCCCGACAAATTAGAGAATACATTTATTCTTGGTTCTGCGGAGAATATGAAAGAATTGCCTGACAATTCAGTCCATTTGATGATAACTTCGCCTCCTTACAATGTATCAAAAGAATATGACGAAGATTTATCTTTAAAAGAATATTTACAGCTTCTTGAAAATTCATTTAAAGAAACTTACAGAGTTCTCGTTAATGGTGGTCGTGCTTGTATAAATGTAGCAAATCTTGGAAGAAAACCATACATCCCGCTTTCAGACTACATTTCTAAAATGATGATAGGTATTGGTTTTAATATGCGTGGCGAAATCATTTGGAATAAAGCAGCAAGCGCAAGTCCTTCAACAGCTTGGGGTAGTTGGCAAAGTGCAGCAAACCCAATATTAAGAGACATACACGAATATATTTTAGTTTTTTCTAAAGGAGATTATAAAAGAGAAAAAGGGATAAAAGAAAATACCATTTCAAAAGAGCAGTTTATGGAATGGACAAAATCAATATGGACAATGAATGCAGAAAGTGCGAGAAGAATTGGACACCCTGCACCATTTCCCGAAGAATTACCAAATAGATTAATTCAACTTTATTCTTTTAAAGGCGATATTATTTTAGACCCTTTTATGGGTAGTGGAACAACTGCTGTTTCTGCTTTGAAAACGGATAGAAAATTTGTAGGATATGACATAAGCAAAGAATATATTGACCTTGCAGAGAAAAGAATTGAACCGTTATTAAAACAAACAAAGATAGCATTTAACCGTACAGTATTGGAAGAAGAGCCACAAACCGCTAACAAAGGCTAAAATCAAGCGGGCGGAAAGTGCTAATTTGAAGGGCAGTTCAACTAATAAACTTTATCGTAATTTGACAGTGAAGTGCTCCGAAATGCCCGCCAGCTTTTAGCCTCAGCCGTTACCGCCAAGTGTAAGAGACAGACAACGACATAGAAAAATTGAAAAGTAAACCATTGTGAAAGGACAGAAAAACGAAATATTGACAAGACCAGAGAG
>CAZYXQ010000191.1:0-2138 GCA_964651235.1 uncultured Gammaproteobacteria bacterium | reverse complement strand
TGGATGAGAGAGAAATTAATCTTTCAGATATTGCAGATAATATTTTGTATATACCCCTTGATAACAGTATTTTAATGTCTGGGGTAAATATCAATTATAATCCAGTTTTTGCAAATAACAGGATCTACCTTTGCGATCAAAATCAAGGTATATTAGTGTTTTCCCGATCCGGCAAATTTCTTAGAAAAATTGGCAAGAAAGGAAGAGGACCCGGTGAATATGTATATGGCAGTCCTTTTACAGTTGATCCTGAAAGCGGAACTGTTTACTTAGATGATTCAAATAGTAAGATAAAAGTTTATTCACGAAGCGGCAATTTTCTAAGATCCTTTGATTTAAGTGAATACCAGGGTTCTATCGATGTCATAGACTTCTTTAGAAACAAAATATTTGTTTCTTTCAACCTTCAGTTTGGTGATAACTTTAAATTTGAGTGGGTTTTTCTGGACACGCTTGGAAATATTATTAATAAAAAGGATCGTTCAATTCCGATATTCAAGAGTAATTACCTTGTAGGCGGAGGAACTTTTATTCATGATGGCAAATTGAACTTCTGGAATAATTTTACTGATACTGTCATAACTTTTTCTACCGATTTTACAATAAAACCAAATTTTTTAATGTCACAGGGAGATTTCAGATTGCCAAAACAATATGTAGATGATCCTATAAAGAGGCTACCTGAATATATAAGCTTTGAACAAATCCTTGAAACAAATCGATTCTTGATTATAAGGTATAATTTTTACAAAGGGAAAAATAGTCTTGTTCTGATTGACAAAGAAAAAAACAAGTCATTTTTGTCATACTGGAGTTTTGATGATTACCGGGGACTTACAAATGATTTGGATGGAGGCACCAGATTTCAACCCAGGGGATATCTGTTTGAGAATGGTAAAGAATATTTGGTTGAGATTAAGGATGCAATCAAAATCAAAACATATGTTAACAGCGATGAATTTAAAAATGCAAAATCTATAAATCCTGAAAAAAAGAAAACATTTAAAGAAATTGCTGATAATCTTAAGGAGATAGATAATCCAGTCATTATTATGGTAAGACTGAAATAATATCTTTTGCTAACACGGACAATATGGGTAAGTTGTTCGTCACAGTTTTTGCTTTTGCTCCTGCACTCAAGATAAATTTGTAATGCCTTATGCACCCGGACACGCGCATCTGCTCGCAATTAAATTCCTTTATACCTTGACAGTTTTCTGGCTTCGAGACAAATTGTACCGCGACACTGCGCCAGTGCAACGCATAAAATTTGTAACCGGTGATAAATATATGGTTCGCATCAAGCTTGTACCTCGATCGCGCCAGCACGCAATAAAATTTGTACCATGATGGCAAAAACTGCGCCGTACCCTCCTTGCACCGTGACAAATTTCTGGCCCCGCTGTCGCAGGGTACCAGGACTCTGCCCGGATGCTGCGTCGGGTAACACAACCTTCCCATATTGCCGGGCCGTTACAAGTAATAGTTTGCTGCACAACACATTGATCCATAATTTATGATTTCTGCCTGAATCATCCTAAGTATTAAAGTTTTTCACTCGATCCATTTTAATGAACAAAAGACTCCGCGATAAAAGGTTTCATTCCAAAAGCGAAAAGGTTGAACTGCCAACTAGACTCGCAGGACTAACTAAGACTCATCGTTTAATCATGATTGAAAAACAAAAAGAGCTTCAGTTTATGATTCTCTGTGATCAGATTCGTCGCGATGACTTCAAAAAGGCCCGTGCAGAGAGTCAAAAAGAGGTACGTAGAGAAAAAAGACTCAATAAATGTACCTCTTGACTGATCCAAAATGACTTTAGATCAATCTATTAAATACCCTTTTATCCTTTAAACTATTTCTTTCTGAAAATAACAGAGCGAGACCAGCTCATTAAACTCGGACTGTTCCTCAAGCATTTATCTTGATTAGTTAATTCAGTTATTATCCTATTCTACCTGGATTAATAAAATGCTACTACTTGTAACACGGACAATATGGGTAAGTTGTTTGTCACGGTTTTTGCTTTTGCTCCTGCACCCAAGACAAATTTGTAATGGTTTCGGCACCCGGATTCCCGCATCTGCACGCAATTAAAATCCAATATACCTTGACAGATTTCTTGCTCCGAGACA
>CAZYXQ010000190.1:0-2144 GCA_964651235.1 uncultured Gammaproteobacteria bacterium | reverse complement strand
TATTAAGTAGACAAGAATATGTAGAATTAGATGAGAAGAAAAGTGAACAAAAGAAAGTGATCCGACAACGTTTAAAGGATCGTAATAAAGAATTCGTCTGGCTTTATAAACTAGACAACCCCTGCGTTGTTTGTAGGGAAAAAGACCCCAGGGTCTTAGAGTTCCATCATCGGAACCCAGAAGAAAAAGAAGCCACAATTTCATACTTAATTAAAAGTCAAGCCTCTCTTGTAAGGTTACAGGAAGAGATAGACAAGTGTGATGTTTTATGTGCAAATTGCCATAAAAAAGTACACTGGTATGGATATTGTTGGTCTTGGAATTACTTTTAGCCAACGATTTGTTGGCTATGGCTACGAGGCCATCTTGGAATTGGTGCTGCCCTTGTAAGGCAGTTGTTGTGGGTTCGAATCCCACCGTAGCCTTTACTTATGTAAAATAATTATTTTTTTTGAGAAGTAAGAGATATATGCTGCCATTGCTATAGCAACAACTCCTTTACTCATATTGAGATAATCTCCGTCAATGTAACCGGTTGTAAAATTTAATACACCCCAAAAAAATAGTAAAACCCCTAGTATTCTGAAATCAAACTCCATATTCATTCCTCTTTATAAATAAACATAATATGTTTAGTTGCAAAGTGTATGTATGCCGCGATACAAATAACTATTAATCCTGACAGTAGATGAGATATTCCCACATAATTCCAACCTTCTGTAACGGCAGTAATAATTATGTTTAATCCAAACGCATACAATAATATTGCCAAAGTTTTTGTTTTAAACATTAGAAAGGCCACCACTTAGATAATACTGTTACTATAACGGCTGCAACTGAAATTGCTATAACTATAATCCTCAGTATTAAATCTTTTCTTCTCTCGCTTTTTGTGTCTTTTTTTTGTAATGATGAAGTTAATATTTCGTTAAGATTAGATTGTTTTTCTTCTAACCTGACAACCCTATCGTTTAAGGATGAAATAGCATCTATAACCTCGCTATAGCGTGCCATTCGTTCTTCTAATTTAACAAGTTTTTTAGCAGATTCATCTTCTTTTTCGTCGATTTTATCTACTTTACCATTTCTTTGAACATCTTCTTTATTTTTTGCATCTATTTTTTCAGTTAAACTTGCTATTGCAATTAAAATTTCTGTTAATCTATCGTTCCCGCCGTCATATTTTTTATTGAGTTCTAAGAATGCATCCTCTCGAACACAATGGCCTGGATCGACTTCTTTCATTTGTTGTTTGATTTTTTTATTGTCTTTTTTTATTATTCTAATATCGCCAACAGCTTGTTCAACTTGGCTTGAAAGATTAGTTAATTTCTCGACCCAAACGTCTTGTGTTTTGTTGTGCAAGTGTTTAATGTCTTCTACTGTTTCTACTTCATCAGTGGCATGTGTGTGCTTCTCCATTATGTATCCTCCGGTTCATGCTCCTGCATACATAGCTCCCATATTTTTTCAATCATTTCCCTTTCAATAGCTTGAAATTCTGGGCTAAAATCATCACCAGTATCTCCATCAAACCTTTTCGCATGTTCATGATGAGCTAATTCATGTCCAATTAGGTGAGCAAGTCCGTATCTAACAAGAGAAGGAGGGTTGCCGTAAATAGATAAAGCTCTTTTAGTATAACTATATTGAGCATCTGGTAAATATAATCTTTCATTGAAAAAATCTATATCGAATTCATCATCACTAAGATGATTTAACATGTCGTCGATCCACCCACGTATATTCATGGTTATCTCTCAGTATAAAGTTGCGTTCATATAAAGGTGTTGGTTATAATCTCTTCCTTACTCGATGTTTAACTCTTGTTGTAGTCCAATGCATTCCTTCTCCAAAGTCTACTGCAACCTCTATTTTTAATGTACCATAGCCAGCAAGGTCTCCATCCTCTAAAATGAAAGATGTAATTCCATTTTCACTATCTTCAACAGTAATATCTTCTTTTTCAATTCTAACCCCGGCCAAAGACATCACTGCATTAACAGAAGTAGCTTCTGTTAAATCTAATACTTCCTCAGTTACTACTCCGTTTTCGTCTTCCACGTCATCATAAACTTGGATATAAATTTTTGTACCAAAATCTCCTTGTTTCATAGTCATTTAATCTCTCCAATAAACCGTTC
>CAZYXQ010000189.1:0-2144 GCA_964651235.1 uncultured Gammaproteobacteria bacterium | reverse complement strand
AGCAACCAATCACAAATGGGGTAGGAGACATGATACGAAGCCCTGCTTTACTCTGGGATGGAATCAAATATAAAATGTGGTTTGTCGATAAATTGCCGGGCATATCAAATAGAAACGTAATTTATGTAGAGAGTGTTGACGGGCACATATGGACTAATAAAACAACGTGTGTCTTGGATACTTACTTTGATCCATGGCATACTGATGTGAGTTACTTCAACGGGTCTTATCATCTGCTTAATTATGTCAACCTGGGGGCGTTACACTACTACTCTAGCGAAGATGGAGTTAATTTTCACTATGTAAAACAGATTCTCTCTCCTTCTGGTACAGGTTTTTACAAAACCGGTTTGTATAGGTCGGTAAGCCTAAAAGATCACAACAACCGTATACGGGTATATTTTTCTGCGGATGACGGAGGGGCAACATATCTGGGCATTATGGAGGGTAATAGTTTTGAAACATTGCGGATCGCAGACGGGCAGACAGTAATAATAAAAAATTCGCTTAACAGTCCAAGCGTGAACGAAATTACGTCTGACGCAATTCAATATGATACAGGCGTTACATTGAGAGAAACACTTGCATCTGTGCTATCTAGGCTAGAGACGCTTGAGAGCGGTTTGAGTGTCGCAGTCGAAAGCATAGAGATACCGTCTTTTAGTGCATCAGTTGGAGATACCATACAAATGGCAGTTACGTTTATTCCGACGAATTCTACTTACAAAACCCTTGTGTGGGCTTCCACTTGTGAGACAGTTGCAACTATTAGTAATTCCGGGGTATTAACTGTGCATGGTGCAGGCACAACTACATTGACTGCCACATCACATAATGGTAAAACCGCTACATTTACTCTTGTAGTGAGTGGTAGTGTGCTTATCATCGATTCATTTAGCCGCGAAAATGCTCCCCGAGATATTGGAGTATCAGACACTGGTCATAAATGGCAGAATTTGTTGGCAACATGGGGCATATCATGGGGTAATGCATATACCGCAGTAGCAGAAAGCCCTTCACTTACAGTCATAGATTCTGGTATATCAAACTGCAAAGTGTCTTGCAAGATTGCGAAATGGGATCTTACTAATCAAATACGGTGCCCCGGGTTAAGCGCAAGAGTAAGTGACACAGCCAACTACTTACGCTTGATTAAGCATGATGCTCAAAGCAGCATTATACTACAAAAGCGGGTCAATGGTGCTTTATCGACGCTGTTTACAAGCGGGATACTTTCATTGGCTGATGGTGATAAGATAGGATTAGAAATGTCTGGAGCAACCATAAAGGTAATTTATAACGATACCGTCATTGGAACAGTCACTGACACATTTAACCAGACGGCCACTAAACACGGTCTATGTACTGGCACTGGAAGTATCACTGCTAGATGGGATGACTTTAGGATTGAGTCAATATAGGAAGATATTACGAACTAACAAGCTTCCCGGCGCCGAAAGGTCTTTCAGGGGCGGAGCCATCTCTTGATTGAGGTGGCTCTATTTTTATTTTTTGAAGTTTTAATTTAGCTTTATGGATAGTAATGGAGTATAATGATAATATAAAACTGAGTGGAAGGTGCTTTTAATGGATTTTAAAAAATTTGAACCAGTTGATTGGTTTTTGATCATCTCTGTAATATCGTTGGCGGTCTTATATTTAATATACGGCGTTCCGTCGATAATTTATGATGTTTTTTATTTCAACGGGGCCACAAATATATTTTCGGCTTCGGATATATTGCAATTTTATGGTATACTGCTTGGTGCAGCAGCAACGATTATTGCTGTGAGATGGACGATATTATCAACCCAGAATTCAGCAGAGAAAGATAGGAATAATGCAACAAATATTGCGCATAAGTATAATGGATTGCAAATATGCTTCGACTTGCTTGACACTTTAAATTTCGGACATTTTGCAGAAGTTATCAATAAGGAATCAGAAAACAAATACCACCCTGAGTTCATAGCTGAAAAAGCAAAAAACGTAAGAGGTTCTATCACAGAAGCTTTTTTTAAATTTGAAACTTACTATCCAAATATTCCCGAAGATGATAAATCATCGATGGAGACTTTTTTAAAATGGTATAAAGAAAAGATTAATGTATTTGAAAACTACCTTTTAGATAAAGTGGATAGATC
>CAZYXQ010000188.1:0-2146 GCA_964651235.1 uncultured Gammaproteobacteria bacterium | reverse complement strand
GGCGTCTAATCGCAGTGGTCTTAAACCTAAGGAATACCATATTCGGTTTGTTAACCCGGATGGATCAGGAAAAAAGGTAGAATGGCAAACGATAAAAAAATCTCCAAGAACCTATCCAGAAATACCATTAGTCCTTGATATTGATTCGCAGTACTTGGTTATGTTTACCCTTTTGGGTGTTGGACCTGGTTGTGAGGTGTACAATAAGTATGTCTACTGGAATGGTGCCTGGAGTGAGGAAAAACTTCCTGAAAAATTCAAGCCGCGCATGAGAAATTTATTTGTTAGAGGTAGCGATGATATACCCAAATTTGTCGATCTGGAGACAAAGCGTAAGATAAATGAAAGCGGACACTCTCGAAGAGAGGTGATGAAAGTGGGACCAAACCGTGAGATTTGCGATTAAATGGGTCAATTTTGAATTACAAAGAATATGAATCATTGGAAGGATAAATTATGGCCAGTGCAGCAGAATGCATACAGTTTGCGTTAGGAGTTTATGCCGCATCTGAAAAGAATACTATCGGCGTCCCTGAAGGCTGGAGTTTTAAAGGAGGGAAATGAGTGGATAAAATTAAGAAAAGAGTAACACTAAATAGAAGAATGTATGTCTTATGTATCCTGCTAATTCCTATTTTATTAACAACGACGATTGGAGGATGTGCAACAGTGCAGACGAATGAAATTAAAGACGAAATAAGCAACTTAAGTTTTTCGCATGACGGGAAGAAAGTAATGTTTGATCGTTGCCGTGATGAAAACTGCCAGATACAGGCCTATGACCTGGAGAACGGCGAACTGGCTGCCTATCAGTCGCCACAAAATGAACGTTGGACAATGGCGCGGCAATCATATGACGGCAAGAAGATAGTCTTTTCCGTCATCCCCATAGTGGGCGAACATCTTGACCTGACAAAGATGCAAATAGGCATTATGGATACTGACGGTAAGAACTATAAAAAGCTTACCTCTGATCCTATGCCCAAGATTTATCCCACTTTTTCTCATTCCGGCAAGAAGGTTTTGTATGTCAAGGCCGGCCGTATCAGAAAGCAGGGCAGAACACCTGCATCAGATTACGATGCCTGGGAAATGGATATTGAAAAGGGCAAAGAAACCCGTCTGACGTACTTTAAATATTTTCATATGGGCGCTGCCAGCTATTTCCCTGATGATAAGAAAATATTATACACAGCGGCAGCACCTTTTGCCTTTCCCGGTCTTGATCTGCCGAAAGACGATATTCATAAAGCTATGAAAATGATAGCCGACGAAGCGGCAAAGAGGAACTTCTATTTGGTAGGCATGTTGACCATTAAACGAGGCGAGTTATTTCCGGAGAGGCCGTATTACCGTTTTGAGGAAGGACATCCGCCTGAAAGACCTTTATTGGCAATGCTGGGAAGCTTTATTTTGAACTGGCGGGCAAAACGGGTTTTTATTTTTATTCCCCGGATGGCAATCACAAACGCGTTGGTGGAGGTGGTGATGTAAATTCCTCAGCCATCTCGCCGGATGGAGAGTTGCTGGGGTCAATCGTAGTGCAAAAAGTAATATACATCTATAGAGCACAGGATGGTAAACATAAGATAGAGCTATATTTGTCTTCTTTGCCTCAAAAGATTGAAAATTGGACTAATATTAAAAAACAACGGTTAAGTTTGTATGGCGAAAAATACACCATGATACCGGAAATACCATCACGAATTATTAACCGATAGAAATCTTAAAGGAGAGTATGAATATGCCTACAGTGCAAAAAATAAGTCCTTTTAATGGAATGGAATACTCCGTCGGCGTCGAAAAATGGTTTGTCAGCAAACAGGGAGCAGACATAAGCACATTTGATATTATTTGGCCCACCTATGGCAAATGGGCAGGACCATCGTGGGCGAATAATCACCGTGTAGGAAAGTATGAAACCATTAACTGGGATGATTCTCCATGCAGGAATGGAAATATTACAGAAATGATCGATCCTGAAAAATGTTACAGTCTGATAGATGGCGCTACCAAGCAACATGACTGGAGCTATGAACTTGCTGAGCATAATACTGCCGGCCAGGAAGATTCGATTAAGATGACTGCAGATACAAAGCTCCTTAGCGATATAAACTATATTCTAGCCGGGAATAAAACATACACG
>CAZYXQ010000187.1:0-2151 GCA_964651235.1 uncultured Gammaproteobacteria bacterium | reverse complement strand
ATTATCCGAGTACTGCCGTCACTTTATATTTATAAAACAACTACCCCAACTATAGCGCAATTTTTCGGAACAGATCCTGATTCATTTTATAAATCAGCACTCATTGCTGCTTCTCTTGGATATAACGGCGTTGATATTAATATGGGTTGTCCGGATAAAAATATCACAAAAAAAAGGGGTGGAGCAAGTCTTATTGGACAACCGAATCTTGCATCGATACTCATAAATCGAGTGAAAGAAGCTCTAAACGATTGGTATTGTGGAATTACCCTTGAAGCAGCAAAGATACCACCTCAAACGATTGATTGGGTTACCATGCATGCTTTGAAACGAAAGAATAGAATTCGTCTTACTGTATCAGTAAAAACTCGTACTGGACTGGAAAAACATATAACTAAACAGTGGATTTCACACCTTATCGAGTCTACTCCTGATTTGATTGCACTCCATGGTCGTACTCTTTTACAAATGTATACCGGAACGGCAGATTGGGAAGAAATTGCAATTGCTCAGGATTTAATGAAAAACACCGGAGTTCGGTTATTGGGAAATGGTGATATAAAAACCTATAAAATGGCTGTAGAAAATGTAAAAAAATACAATATTGATGGTGTTTTAGTCGGAAGAGCTGCTTTAGGAAATCCCTGGTTTTTTTCGTATCAGACCCCTGCTTTAACGGAAATAAAGAGAGTTATGTCTCGACATTGTACTTTATTTATGAAATATCGACCGGAATTAGGTATTTTTCCCATGCGTAAACATTTAGCATGGTATTGTAAAAATTTTTCGGGAAGCAGAAAACTTCGAAATTTACTTACTCAAATAACAGATATGAAAATGGCTCGTTCTCTTATTAATCAAATACCAGATGAGGATATTTAAAGATTAAGTTTCTGAAGTTTTTGTTTTAGTAAGTTAAGAGCGTCATGATCATAAAGAGATATGACTAGTGTATCCGGATTAATTTTTTTAAATTCCCGCTCTTTTTTAGTTCTTTCATCCGGATTAATAAGATCTGCTTTTGTTAGTAACACAAGTTCTTTTTTATTTTGAAGATCCTTATTATACGTAAACATTTCTTTCTGAATATTATAATATTGAGATTTCATTTCCTCCAAATCAACACTCGAATCGATACAGTGAAGCAAAATATGAACTTTTTCAATATGCTTTAAGAATTTAAAACCTAAACCTTTTCCTTGTGATGCTCCTTCAATAAGACCGGGAATATCCGCTATTATCAAACCATACAAAGATCCGAGATTAGGTTCCAGTGTGGTAAATGGATAAGGTGCGGTTTTGACTTGCGCACTGGTAAGCTCATTAAGTAGACTGCTTTTACCTGCATTGGGAAGACCAATTAACCCAATATCGGCAATAAGTTTCATAATGATTCTAAACTCTTTTTTTTCTCCTTTTTTTCCTGGTTGAGCATATTTTGGCGCCCTGTTAGTTGCCGTTTTGTAGTGATCATTTCCATATCCTCCGATACCTCCCTGACAGATAAGTATTTTTGATTCGTTTTCTGACAAAATGATACTTTGATTTGTTTGTTTATCGATCAATTCCGTGTTGGGTGGAAATTCCAAAATCAATGATTTGCCTGCCTCACCCATTTTATTGAAAGACCCACCGTTTTTACCGTTTTCTGCTGTATAGTGAGTTTTTTGAGTGTATCGATATAAATGAGTCATGTTTTTATTTAATGTGACATATACATCTCCACCCTTACCGCCATCACCGCCACAGGGTCCTGATTTTTTTCCTGGATAAAATGCCACAAGACCGTTACCTCCCTTTCCAGCTTCTACTGTTATTTTACTTTCATCAACTAACACAGGTTAAATAGAATAATTAATAAGAAGGTATGATATGATAATCAGTTTTTTTCCAACCTGGTCGTGAAGTTACTTTAACCCATGTTTCATTCCCAGAAGCAGTATGAGTTTCGTTTGGTTGAATAGTAATAGATTCCCCCTCCTTAAGGTGATATAGTTTGTCATTCACTTTAAGCTGTAGCGAGCCTTTCAATACTTCATATATTTCAGTTGTATTTTTATGAAAGTGTGGAGGAGTTGTGTCTATTACTGATATTGCAATACTGTATTCAGGATGTGTTGCTGGCGGGTCAATTTCGCATAAAATTTCAGT
>CAZYXQ010000186.1:0-2155 GCA_964651235.1 uncultured Gammaproteobacteria bacterium | reverse complement strand
GAGGAACTGGAGTAACATCAATAATTACATCTATATCAATATTTGCTCCTTTTATTGCTCTGAGTGAAGCCTCGCGTCCTGGTCCAATACCCTTTACAAAAACAACCGCTTTTCTCATTCCGAAATCAAGAATGGCTTTCTTTAAAACGGTTTCTGTAGTTAATGTAGCTGCATAAGGAGTTGATTTCCTTGTTCCCGTAAATCCATGCATACCGCTTGAACCAACAATAATCGTTTTTCCTGTTTCATCGGATATGGTTACAATGGTATTATTAAAAGTTGCAGAAATGTAAATATTTCCGTTTTCAACAACTCGTCTGTTTTGTTTCTTTTTGGTATTCATATTTATTTTGAACTTTTAGCAGCAACTGCGGATTGTGTTTTTTGCTGTTCCATTTTTGCCCATACTTCTTTTTTAAGTGCTCCTACCGTCTTTCTTTTACCTTTTTTAGTGCGTGAATTAGATTTTGTTCGCTGTCCTCTGACCGGAAGACCTCTTACATGACGCATCCCGCGATAAGATACGATTTCTTTCAATCGTTTTATATTACTGGTTATCTCTTCACGAAGATCTCCCTCCACTGTGTAATTTTTATCGATGATTCCTATCATTTTTCTCATATCTTCTTCATTCATCTCTGAAAGTTTTCTCTTTTTATCAATACCTGCAGCCTTACATATTTCTTGAGCTTTAACCCATCCAATACCATAAATCTTGGTTAAAGCATACATAACTCGGTAATTATCTGGTAATACCAATCCTAGCAATCTCGCCATAACATTTTAAATAAAATATTAACCTTGCCGTTGTTTATGTTTTGGATTTGAACAAATCACATACAGCTTTCCTTTTCGTTTAACCAACTTACATTTCGGACACATTTTTTTTATTGATGATTGTATATTCATATTAAATACGATAAACGATTCTTCCTCTGTTTATATCATAAGGTGTGATTTCGGCTCTTACCTTATCACCGGGCAAAATTTTGATATAGTTTTTTCTCATTTTGCCAGATAAGTAACAAAGAATAATCTTTTCAGAATTAAATAATTTAATTCTAAAAAGAGTATTGGGGAGGTTTTCAATAACCTCACCTTCAACCACCACAACATTATCTTTCATAAAGATATAATTGTACCACAAAATTACGTTAAAATAAACGTATTTTCTGCAGTAATGGCAACTGTATGTTCGAAACAGGCTGACAGACTACCGTCAGCGGTTACTATCGACCAATTGTCGCCTTTTTCATGTGCTATGTCTTCTGTTCCCATTGAGTAAATTACCTCAATAGCAAGCACAAGTCCTTCTTTTATTCTTAAAGTGCTTTCCAGTTTTTTATTCAGAAAACCCGGAACAAACGGATCTTCATGTAATTCAGTCCCTATCCCGTGCCCAGTTAATTGCTCAAGTATATGATATCCGTTGTTATATATGATCTCTTCAATCGTCTTTGAAATTTCACCTAATCTATTTCCATAAACAGCTTTTTTTATTGCAAACTCCAATGCACTCTTGCCCGTATCCAAAAACCGTTTTTCCGTATCATTCGGATTCCGCCCTACAATAAATGTAGTAGCAAAATCTGAATGATACCCCTTAAAATATGCGCCGATATCAATAGTTAACATATCTCCTTCATTTACTATCCGCGTACCAGGTGGAGTATGTACAACCTGTTCATTAATTGGTGCGCAAATCGTCCATTCATAACCTTCTACTCTTTTAAAAGATGGTTCTGCGTGTTCATCTCTGATAAACTTTTCTGCTAGTTTATCAATTTCCATAGTACTGATACCTGGTACAACAAGCGGTATCAGCTTTTGGACTGCGGCTCTTAATTTTCGACCGGATTCTTTCATTATTTGTATCTCTTCTTCTGTTTTATACTGTATCATCTTCTTGTGATGGTCCGATATGTAAATCAGGAAAAATATACCTGTCTATACACTTCTTCCAATTTATCGTTAAAATCTTTAAGTGAAAAATTATTTTTTATAAAAAAATCTGCAAATGCAATTGTGGGACCCATGTTTGTACCGATAAGTTCATTTATATCTCTCTCCTCTCCATATAATTTTTTTCTATAGGTACGTTTTGCTGATCGTTCGTAGCGGAGATGTTTATGAGCATGAAGTGCAAGAATATATA
>CAZYXQ010000185.1:0-2163 GCA_964651235.1 uncultured Gammaproteobacteria bacterium | reverse complement strand
CTCAGGCATAGCTTTCGCAAAGAACGTAAGGACGTCGCGGGTATGTCGAAACAAGAGAAAATCGCCGATAGTCTTGACTAGCTTACTTCCTTTGCTACCTTCAAGATGCGTCCTAATAGCGCGCCCTAGATTGTAGCATTTTAATAGATACTCTTTTCCCTTATAGTACGTAACGTCAGAAGCTGCAGCCATCCACTCGTCGCTTTTGCTGAGTAGTACTGTACCCATTCTGCCGTTGGACATGTCGATTCTGACGACTCGCTTCTCGTGAACTGGACCCGCTGTGCAGAAGTGCGCCTTTTCGAATTCCATACATACGAAAATTCTCAGAGGGATGCTACTCATTTCGATAAGTTGGCGCTCATGCTGTATCCAACAGCTTCCGAGTTCGCTGGAATACATCTCAACGGTCACTTGTGAATCAAGTATTGCCTGTTTGAGTTGCTTGACAATACTGTCGGAGCAATTTCCAGAATCGTCGACCTGGTTTTCAGTATAGTCGAAGTAGTCTATATTGAAGTGGTCTAGCGCCTTCTTAATGCCCAACATTGCTGTGCGATCACGTGGACTCTTCACGGTCCAGGATAGAAAGATCTTCCCAACTGATCGATTGTACCATTTGCCGGGGGCTAACCTCTCAGGAATATCTGCGTAGTATGCCAGAGCATCGATGTTTTCCATCAGCCAGTCGTTAAGTTCGTCGACAAACGCCTGCGTAAGATCTTGGTTATTACAAAGACCAGCATCTGTAGCCAGCTGCAACAGCGCGGGAGCCAGCTTTATCCATGACTCTGTAGTGTAATAGGTGCAGGCATCGCGCAATTTACCCACAGCGAGCAATTGCTTACGGAAAGATGGATCAGTCTTTGCCCGGCTCAAGATCAGATGGGAGCGGCTCTCTTTCATATATCCTCCCAATCGGGAAACCATCTTTTTTCGTGTCCAACAGTGTTTATATGGATCAGTGTAAATATTGCAAACACCGACGGTGCTGGTGGCATAAAACAGTGCGCACGCCAATCCACATTTTTTTGATAATACTGCGATTAGTTTGCATTATCAACAAATTTTCGTATTTTTTCATCGGGTATTAACATGATCAGTATAACATCCCAAGTGATTTGCTAGAAATTAACGACCTAGGCTTTTAAATTGCGTATTACTGTCTAAAATAGAGCTTGCCATAAAAAATTTCCAACCGCGCACTTACAGGAAGCAAATTGACTTTTTCAAAATTTGATTTTATTCACTAAGAAATTATGGAGGTGTAAATATCGAGTAAAAAATATAAAACAAACAAAAATAAACCCACTATTTAACATAAACACTTCAATTATTATCAATAAACCGGGTCGTGAAGAGCGAATCGGCAAGAGTATCCTATTCAATTTAAAATTATTATAATTATTTAAATTTATTCCGTTATATTTAGTTTGGAAGGTCAATTGTTATGGAAACCGAATGTACTACTCAGCCGCAAGTAGCGGGATATAAGCTGACTGGGTGAATATAGGATGATGTAACAGGGTGATACTTTTTCCATGGGAAAATATTACCCGTTTATCCAATTCTCAGGCAGCCACTTAGGCAAACCAAGGGCTGGGCAATCCGTTCCCTACAGAGAAAAAGGAGTAGTTATGTATGACATAAATGCTGAAAAAGCCGTTAGGAAACGGCGGATTTATTATCATGTCACAGCCCTAAAAAATAGGGTTAAAATTGAAAAAAGTGGTCTTATAGCAAATGAAGAGAGGCATATTTTTGTATTTACAGACATGATGGTTGCGGAAGAAATCGCTGCCAATCAATGCTTTTTAAAGGAATTTGCATGTTTTATGATTGACTCAAGGGGTATCACAGGGAAAGTTATCCATGACAGAGTGGCCGAATTTACGGCACATTATCACCGAATTATCATTCAAAATAAAATCTCAAAATGATACGTTCACTTTTTGGTATCACGGACCATTGACTTTGAAAAACTGTCTGCTTGGGATATTTACAAGTTATGGAAACTTTATGGCTTAAGCAAGGCTGACGCCGTGAAGAAGCTATTGATTTCGGACAATAATAAGATCGATAACCTTTCTGATATTCAAGAATTATAGAGAGAAATTATACACATAGGAGTCAAAAAAGTAATGCTTTCAACAGCGATGTTGG
>CAZYXQ010000184.1:0-2180 GCA_964651235.1 uncultured Gammaproteobacteria bacterium | reverse complement strand
GAAAAAGAAAAGAAAAGATCAATCAAAAAAAATATAGCGATTGCTCAAGAAAAAGGCGATGATTTGCAAAAGATCGCTATGAAAGAATATGTCAAAATAAAAAAAGAAATGGGCATCGCGACCAAAAAAGTGGAAACTTACGTCAAAAAGAATCCTGAAAAAGCCGCCGCAATCGCCGCCGGCATCGGTGCCGCTCTTGGCGCCGCAATCACGGGATTGGCTGCTGCCGCTTCCAAAAAAAAGAGAAAATAAATTTTCAATAAATTTAGCAAAAAATCCGTCCGCAGGGCGGGTTTTTTGCTGGGGGGATATCAGTTTGAAAGTATGGACAAACTTTTCTAAACATGTTAGGGTGGTCTTTGAATTGAATTTGGAAGCTCTTTAAAAAAGGCAATTGGAAGGTGCAAGCGGGAACATATTTTTATAAGAATACATGGCAAAATAAAATATTTTTCTGTTTGTATCTTCCAATAGTATGGAGGACAAAAACAAATCATCCCATTGGGATTAAAAAAGGAGGTAGTTATTATGGTACGTATGGAATGGGGAGAAGCAGTAAAAGCAGGAATGAGAAAATTGTCTGGAGGAATAATTACTAATGTTCATGCGCGAGAAATTCTGGATTCCCGCGGAAACCCAACCGTCGAGGCGGAAGTGAGGACAATATCAGGATTTACAGGGCGGGCAGCCGTTCCTTCCGGTGCTTCAACCGGGGAACACGAGATGCTGGAACTGCGGGATGGAAACAAGAAGCGGTATGACGGCAAAGGTGTTTTGAGTGCTGTCAAGAATGTCATTGAAAAAATCGGACCGGAAATAGTCGGCATGGATTGTCGCAAGCAACGCGATATCGACTATGCCATGATCCGGCTGGATGGCACACCAAACAAAGGTAAGCTCGGCGCCAATGCTATTCTGGGTGTGTCGATGGCTTGCGCCAAGGCGGCGGCGTATTACTCGGAGTTGCCGCTCTACAGGTATTTGGGCGGCGTCAACGCCAACAATATACCTGTTCCTATGTGTAACATTATGAACGGCGGGCAGCATGCTGACAACAACGTGGACATCCAGGAGTTCATGATCATGCCGGCGGGTGCTCCCAATTTCAGGGAAGGAATCCGCATGTGCGCCGAAGTCTTCCATTCGCTGAAATCCGTTCTTAAAGTCAAAAGATACAATACGGCAGTGGGCGATGAAGGCGGATTTGCTCCCAATCTGGAGTCCAACGAGGAAGCGCTCGAAGTGATCATGGCAGCTATCGAAAAAGCCAAATATAAACCTGGCAAGGATATCATGATCGCTCTGGATGCTGCGGCCAGTTCCTTTTATTCCAAAGGTAAGTATGTTTTGGCGGCAGAGAAAAATCCCCAGAAATCGGCGATAGAGATGGTCCAATTCTATGCCGACCTCGTTGCGAGATATCCTATTATTTCCATTGAAGACGGCTTGGCGGAAGATGACTGGACCGGTTGGAAGATACTCACTGATGTCCTGGGCGACAAAATACAACTTGTCGGTGACGACCTCTTTGTGACCAATGTCAATCGCCTGGAAAAGGGTATAGGAATGGGCATTGCCAACTCCATCTTGATCAAACTCAATCAGATCGGTACGGTTACTGAAACACTGGAAACCATTGAGCGAGCTAAGGAGTCCGGCTACACCTGTGTGGTTTCGCACCGCTCCGGTGAAACGGAAGACACTTTTCTGGCGGATATTGCCGTGGCAACCAATTGCGGTCAGATCAAAACCGGTTCGCTCTCACGTTCGGAAAGGCTCGCCAAATATAATCAACTCTTGAGAATCGAAGAAGAGTTGGGCGACACCGGCAACTACCGCGGCAGGAATGCTTTTTACAGCATTAAAGAGTAGAAATATAAGTTCGGCGCAATGCGCCATTAACCCCTTGGCTTTTCAAAGTCGGGGGGTTTAAATTTGACAGGAATAATGTGTTATGATATACTGTACATATGAGTACAGTAAAAAGTAATATATTTCAAAGAAGGTTTGCATTGTTGGCTGCTTTGGGCGAAGTAGTTTTTCGCGCTGAGGATTTGGCTAATTTGTGGGAAATTTCAGATAAAAACACTCTTCATACAACTCTTAAACGTTATACTAAACAGGGTTTGCTTTTTCGCATTTTTCGCGGGTTGTATGCCATTAAGCCGATTGATAAAATT
>CAZYXQ010000183.1:0-2187 GCA_964651235.1 uncultured Gammaproteobacteria bacterium | reverse complement strand
AAACCCGAGGTTGCATTTTATATGAAGGGTACGATAGATGAAGTAAAATAATTAATAAATCTCTATGCACGTATTGAATCTGAAAATTATTACACCACGTCGATTAGCTCTTGATACGCAGATTACTAAAATTACGGTTCCTACGACGAATGGTGAAATAACCATTCTACCCCAGCATGTTCATCTATTTACATTACTAGTTGAGGGAATAATACGTTTTACTGATACCGAACAAAAAGAAGAATATTTAGCAATAGGAGGCGGGTACCTTGAGACTGATGGTGACAATGTGAAATTACTGGTAACGAGAGCCTATGGTCAGGATGAAATTGATCAGAAAAAAACCGAAGAAGCAATTGAAGGAGCTAAACGGGAAATGAAAGAACCAAGGGATAAACAGGAGCTTAAAGAAGTCTCTTCATTGTTAAGAAAATCCTTAATCGATATGAAACTTCTTAAAAAAAAGGCGCCAAAAGGTTTTTCAAATGAATAAGTTTTTATAAAATCACTAAGACTCACCTGTTTTTAATTTTATAGTATATGATAAGTACATGGCCTTAATTATTGTCGAATCACCAACCAAAGCCCGGACATTTAATCGTATTTTTAAAGAAAAAGAGCATTTTGTATTCGCTACTCTCGGACACATAAGAGATCTTCCACATGATCAAATTGCGATAAATTACGAAAATCATTTTGAACCGCAGTATAAAGAAATTGAAAAAAAGGCTAAAGTAATTTCCCAATTAAAGGATTTAGCAAAAAAGCATGATGAAATCATTTTAGCCACAGATCCTGATCGTGAAGGCGAGTCAATCGCATACCATGCAGCTTACATTCTTGGATTTATTAAAGAAAAATGGCCTGAATTTGAATTTTCTAAGAAGAAAAAATCATTAAGTCGGATTGTTTTCCACGAAATAACCACGAAAGCGCTTGAAGATGCATTAACTCATCGAAGTGAATTGAGAGTCAAGTTGGTGATGGCACAACAGGCCAGAAGAATTCTTGATAGGATCGTGGGTTATGAATTATCTCCGCTTCTTTGGAAAAAAACAGGTAAAAACTGGCTTTCTGCCGGGCGTGTCCAGACAGTTGCTTTAAGACTTATCGTGGAACGTGAAAAAGAGAGAAGGAATTTTAAAATAGAAGATTATTGTCAGATATTGGGAATATTTAAAAATAACGAAGAATTTAAGGCAAAACTAATTGAAAAAGATGAGGTGCCATACGAGGTAAAACAAACTTGTGAACTGTATGCTGGTCCATACGAGTATTCAAAAACTACCATAACACATGATCTTTCAAAAATAATAGAGCAGGATCTTAATAACGACACGTTTTCTATAAAAGAAACAGAAGAAGAGAATATCAAACGATATCCTCCTCCTCCTTATACCACATCGTTACTTCAACAGGATGGTTTTTTTAAATTCGGATTCTCTTCTAAGATGGTTATGAGGTTGGCACAGGATTTGTATGAACGCGGATATATTACCTATCATAGAACAGATTCTTTTAATCTCTCTACACAATTTGTTTTTAGAGCTAAAGATTATATTATAGAGACATTTGGTAACGAGTATGCATTAGAAAAACCGCGTGGTTACAAAACAAAATCACGTCTTGCACAGGAAGCGCATGAGGCAATACGTCCAACTAAACTTGACGGTGAAAAACAACTTGAAAAATCAAAAGATAAGCGGATTACCATCAATCACAGAAGACTCTACAAAATGATTTTTGATCGAGCGGTGAGTACTCAAATGAAAGAGGCTGAATTAAAGTTGGTTAAGATATTTATTATTTCAGGAAAAAAATATCTTTTTGAGTCATCTTCGACACAGATCTTATTTGATGGATTTTTGAGGTTATTAAATCCTGATTATTCACAGAAAAATAAACGACCCATAATTCTTCCAGAAGGGGAAAAAATTAACCTTGAAAACCTCGAAATAAAAGAAATGAAGACTAATCCACCTCCTCAATACAATGAAGCAACACTTATCAAGACGCTTGAGGAAAAAGGAATCGGAAGACCATCAACATATGCACCCATAATTTCTCTTATTCAGGAAAAGGGATATGTAGACAAGGATGGTCGATATTTTAGTCCGACTCCGTTGGGGGAACCAATTTCTGATTATCTATCAAAAGGCTTTCCTCAATTGTTTAATCTCGAATTTA